>JAIXWP010000099.1 GCA_027491215.1 Flavobacteriales bacterium
TCAGACGGTTTCATCGCTCGCTTTGATGCTGTGACAGGAGTTCGTGAATTGGGACTGGATGACGTCAGTTGGAATGTTTTCCCTAATCCAAGTTCATCTGAAGTCAATATCGAATTACCAATAGGGGAAAGAAATTGGCAACTCGATTTTTATGATGTTCAAGGAAGGAACGTGCTCCAAAAATCAGTGCAAACAGATTTTATCGCCATCGATATTTTATCATTGCCGACTGGTGTTTACACATTGAAAGCGCGTAATGAAAATCACTCCCTTTCGATGAAGGTGGTGAAGCGGTAGGGGTTTGGGAAAAAATTCTCAATTCTCAATGGAGCTGCTCCACGGATTGGGACCGCCCTCATTGAGAATCGAGAATCGAGAATTTTTTAGTTCGAATTATCCCAACTTCCACGACTCAATATCCGCCAACTGCATGGCTGGGATATCTAGTTTGTTTTTTTTGCGGTAGGCGTTTAAGTTTTGATGCACTGAGGTGGGCTTGGCTTCGCGGAGTTTATCCAATGTGTCATAGCCTGCTTTCACTATGTGTTCGATCCACTCAGGAGCGATGCCTGCGGCTTCGTATTCTTTTAGATCTGGACCCGTCGCGAATTTCTCTGGACGCATCTGAGGGAAGAAGAGCACTTCTTGGATCGTTGCGTTGTTGGTCAACAACATTACTAAGCGATCTACTCCGATACCCATTCCAGAAGTTGGTGGCATGCCATATTCTAAGGCGCGAAGGAAGTCTTGGTCGATAAACATCGCTTCATCATCTCCGCGTTCTTGTAATGACATTTGCTCTTCAAATCTTCCGCGCTGATCAATGGGGTCGTTCAACTCTGAATAAGCATTCGCGAGTTCTTTTCCATTAATCATTAATTCAAATCGCTCGGTCAATTCTGGATTATTGCGATGGCGCTTACATAGCGGCGACATCTCCACAGGGTAGTCGGTGATGAAGGTGGGCTGAATAAAATTGCCCTCGCACTTTGCACCAAAAATTTCATCAATCAATTTTCCCTTACCCATCGACTCATTGACATCAATACCGATGCTCTTACAGAAATCGAAAAGTTCTTTTTCTGATTTTCCTGTAATATCAAATCCAGTGTATTCAATGATCGCGTCGGTCATTGATAAACGACGGAATGGGGTTTTGAAATCGATGACCTTGTCTCCAAAAGGAACTGAGGTTGTTCCAAGCGCTTTTTCACAAACGTGCTGAATCATGGCCTCTGTGAAGTCCATCATCCAGTTGTAGTCTTTATAGGCTACATAAATTTCCATTACGGTGAATTCCGGATTGTGAGTTCTGTCCATTCCTTCATTTCTGAAGTTGCGGCTGAATTCATACACTCCTTCAAACCCACCTACTATCAGACGCTTGAGATATAGCTCGTTTGCAATACGCAAATACATCGGCACATCGAGTGCGTTATGATGTGTAATGAATGGACGCGCAGAAGCACCGCCTGGAATGGCTTGCAATACTGGAGTGTCTACTTCTAAATAGCCATAGCTATTGAAGAAGTCGCGCATTGCATTGACAATCTTGGTGCGTGTTATAAATGTTTCTTTTACTTTTTCATTGACCACCAAATCCACATAACGCATGCGGTAGCGCAATTCTGGATCGGTGAAGGCATCATAAATATTTCCTTCCTTATCTGTCTTCACCACAGGAAGTGGCTTCAATGATTTTGCAAGCACTGTAAGCTCGCTAACTTGAATAGAAATTTCTCCCATTCGCGTTGTGAAAAGAGTTCCTTTCACGCCGATGAAATCACCAAAGTGCAAGAGGTGACGCACTACTTCATTGTAGTAGCTCTTGTCCTCTCCAGGACATATATTATCTGATGCGATATAAATCTGAATCTTACCCTTACTGTCATGAAGATCTGCAAAAGACGCCTTGCCCATCACACGCATGTTCATCAGTCGGCCCGCAACTACTACTTCTTTACCTTCTTCGTAGTTTGCTAATATGTCTTTTGAGTAATTGTTTACAACGTATTCAGCCGCAGGGAAGGGCTCAATACCTTTTTCTCTTAATTTCTGTAGTGCGTTTCTTCTTACTACTTCTTCGTCTGACAAGTTTTGAATCATGTCGCGAAAATAAGCATTCTATGAGTATCAAAAAAAAGCCCTCTCGTTTTGATGAGAGGGCTTTTTATTTATGGCTTTGATTCTTGTTCCTGCATTAATTCAATCGGAGATACTTGAAGAATTTCAGAGATCTTCAACATTCTCTCAATTGACAACTTGGCAAGACCAAGTTCAATTCTGCTGTAGGCGTTTTGTGAAATGCCGATTTTTGAAGCGACAAATTCTTGTGACATGCCCTGTTTGGATCGAAGATTACGAATGCGAAGATGAATTTGCTTCGCGGAAAAATTGTAAGATTCCATAGTTGTTTATCGTGGCTTTAATTGGAGATAGGATGCTAAATTAATTCTGTGTATTCACAAAAAAAACGGCTAGCCTTATTTTACAACCACTCAAAATACTTACTAATCAGTAGGTTTAAAGGTCTATTGACATGGAAATAAAGGGATTGAAAAGTCAAAAAAATTGATAAAAAAAGTCCGTTCCCCAGCTGGAGAACGGACCTTTTTTATTTGGTGGAGGCCTATTTCTTAATGAATGGCTGGCGAATAGGGTCGCCACCATTGGTAATTTCTAGGGTGTAATAACCTTTGGAAAGTTGATCTGTTTCAATGCGCTTTTCGAGTCTTTTACCCGCAATAATCATATTTTCTGAAGTAATTAGTCGACCAGTCGCATCGAAGATCTGAATCAAGCATGTACCTTCTTTTAAACTGTTTCCACTGATTTGTAGAAAATCAGAAGTTGGGTTGGGATACAATGTGATGGTCGATTCTTCTTCTTGCTCATCGATGCTGATAATAGTCTCGAGATTAATATTGTCGACATATATGGCATTTCCGTAGTGCCCGCGATTTTGGAACGCTATAATTACCTCATCGCTATTTTGATTTGCCGGGATGGTGATTTCATAATTCGCCCATTCATTTGTAGCAGGGATGTAGAAGTTTGTTGTGCCGTTACCCACAGCGAGTTCTTCACCACCTCGAACCCATAACGTAGTCCAATCGCTGCCGCAGTTGTAGCTTACTAATACCGCCAATGTATCGCTGTACTGCCCGCCGTAAGGGGCGTACGCCGCATCGAATGTTAGTAAGGTCGAAGCCTGCTGATTCAGCTTGCCTGTCCAGAATTCATCTCTTGCGCCTTGGGCATCGTAGTAGAAATTATCAAAACGAATGCTGTTTTGACCAATGCCATATGCACTGGCATCATCGGTTACGGACCATGATCCATTACCTACACGTTGCCAACTAGAAGGGAAGTTGCCACTTTCGAAATCTTCTGAAAGTGGGAATTCAGCTCCGCTTTGCGACTGAATGTAAGATGTCTTTGTAACTGTTTCGCTGTTGCCGTTGAACGTCACTGTGAGTGTTACATCATAAGTTCCTTCGCTTTCATATATCACAGTTGGATTTTTTTCTTCACTTGAAGATGGCATGGCTCCTGGGAAAGTCCAGCTATATGTTGCACCATCTGGGACTACGCTGTGATCAACAAAATGGACAGGATTGCCAGGACAGAAGAATGATTCATATTGCGCGGCAAAGTCGGCCATCATATTGCTCGACTCATAGAACGGAGCTTCCCACACACCAAGGTTCCATGTAGCCAAACGAATCACCTCGCCCTTGTAAAATGGAACGATGCGGAGTGGTTCTGAGCTCGCTGGTAAGCCGCTGCTGTAGGATTCCCAATCTGTCATGGTGTTGTTTCTGTAGTAAACCAATCCATTTAGCATTGCTAAATAGACGCCGCCGTCTGTGCCATATTGATGCGCTATTGCCCATGGTGAACGGCCATTTAATGTTGGTGTGGTCCAATTGTCCCAAGAGGTTCCACCGTTTGAGGTCTTGTAAACTTTTTGACCGTTTGATCCATCGTAATATGAAACCCACAAAGTATTCTCATCGTCACCAGAAAGTGTGAAGGTCATATTGCGGAGGGTTGATGGTAGGTTGACAGCGGTCCATGTGGTGCCGTGATCTACAGAACGCCACATAGCACTCGCGTTTCCTACCGCTTGATGGAGATAGATGTAGTCATTATTCTCATAACTCTGTTCGATCCAAAGAACATCATTGTCAGGATTGGTTCCGAATTCGAAAGCGAGCTCATAGCTTGATCCGCCATCGGTAGAACGGTAGAGTTTGTTCTCGTTTCCAAGCCAAGCAATGTTGAAGTAAGTATTGTCGAACATAATGCGTGAGCTACCATTGTTCCAATAACTCTCATTGGGGCTCAATGTTAGGCTTTGATACGTTGCTTGCTGATCAAGCGATTCAGGAAGAACCTGCCCTCCGATGTCGCTGAAGAATGTTTCATTTTCATCATTGTAATTTACATAACCAGTTGGAGCTTCACCACCGCCGAGTGCGATGAATTCTCCGGAAGGATAGTTTTCATGATACGCCATGTTGCCATTATGATAACGGCCGCCGACCATGATATCCTCGCTCCAACCTTGATCATATCCCCAGAGGTTTACTGCACGAATGCCACGATTGAGGTTGTCATGCGATTGCATGAAATCACTAGAATGTAAAATACCTCCATCATTTCCAATCCATATTTCTTCTGTGGTTGGCCCTGTTTTGTAAATTCTAATTTCTTGTTGATCGACGTGGAAATAGTCGATGCCACCGATATAACCGCCCACACCTTGGTAAGTAGCGCATGCATCATTACTGATCCAAAGGTTGAGTCCGCCTATCAATACTTTATCAGGATCGATTTGCGATGCAGCCATGGTAGTATTGTAATGGATCTGTGTGTAAGTGCCATCATCCGCGCTGAAGTTCATCAAATTGGGGTGCTCGTCTGTGTATGGAGTTCCGATTTGATTGTGCGGAAAGCTCCAAGTTTCGCCCGCATCATAACTTACCCAAGTGCCCACCCATCCGTTAGTAATGACAGATGAACCAGGGTTTTCATAGCCGACAAGTAGCGCATAAATTCTGTTGGGATCCGCTTCTGTTACGGCTAATCGACCACCATCGATTTGAATATTTCCAAGAGAAGAATTGAACCAACCATTCTCCATCATTTGAAACGTTGCGCCGTAGTCTGTGCTTTTGTAAAAACGGCTATAGTCAAGTGATGGTTCGTATTGAATGGTGTACACCACCGAAGGATCGTTCGGTTTTATAGCAATGGTTTCGCAGTTGTTGTTCAGTACCTCTGTCCAAGTGTTGCCGCTATCGGTGCTTCTGAAGAATCCATTGTTTGTAGCGGCATAGATGATGTCGTTGTTTTCAGGATTATATGCAATTTCCCATGCGGAAATATTTTGAGAAACGAAGCCCGGTTGGCCAATTACTTCCCAATTACTTCCACCGTCAATGGATCTCCAAAGATCATTATTGGCAGACATGATCACGAATTGATCATTCGTTGGTTTGCATCGAACTGCACTCACCCAGCCGACTAATAATCCTTTGGTCACGTGATTCCAGTTTTGTCCTGCATCGGTTGTTTTATATAACCCTCCGCTTTCTGTGCCGCAGTAGAGTAAGCTTGTATTTGTAGCGCTTCTATCATGACAATAAACGTTGGAGTGTCTGAATCCAGCGGTTAGGGAACCATCGCCATCTACATGATGATTTGGTCCTTCATAGTGCCAAATATCACTTCCACGATCACTCGCTTGATGTTGAAGAATATCTGCTGTTTGTGATTCTAATTCTTCCTTGGTAGGATAGATAATTCTGCCATCGGGCTGTACGAATTTCTTCAGGCTGCTTGTCCAACGGTTGAAGTATTGCGTGTGGATGTTTTTCTCGAAATCATTTACAGTGTAGTAGTGCTGATATTTTTCTACTACTTCGTAAAAGTTGGGATTCTCGCTGTACATGAGCTGCGCCCAATCCGGTAGGTTAGATTGATTGCTGCCTGCTTTCGCAAGATGTGATTGCGCTGAAAGGCTGAGAGAGCAAACAACAGCCAGCACAAGAAGTATTGATTTCATATAGACAGGTTTGATCAAAAGTACTAAGGCCGTTTTTTTTTACCTAAAAAAAATAACCCCCACCTTTGAATCCAAAGATGGGGGTTAAACTTTTAGTGAAAGTTAAAATTACTTCACCATTTCGTATTGTTCGATCGGAGGACAAGTACAAACTAGATTTCTATCTCCGTATGCATTGTCTACACGACCTACTGTTGTCCAGAATTTATTTTCACGAATGCCGGGCATTGGATATGCTGCTTTCTCGCGAGAGTAAGAGTGGTTCCATTCATTTGCAGTCAATTCAACAGCAGTGTGTGGAGCCATTTTCAAGACGTTGTCTTGCTTATCAGCGATTGCGCCTTCTACTTCGGCGATTTCTTTTCTGATCATAATCATTGCATCACAGAAGCGATCGAGTTCAGACTTCGGTTCACTTTCTGTTGGCTCAACCATCACTGTACCTGCTACTGGGAAAGAAACAGTTGGAGCGTGGAATCCATAGTCCATCAAGCGTTTCGCGATGTCTTCTACTTCGATACCTGCTGCCTTGAATGAGCGGCAATCAAGAATCATTTCGTGAGCTACTGTTCCGTTTGCACCAGTGTACAATACATCGAAGTGACCTTCTAATCTTGCCTTCATATAGTTGGCATTGAGGATAGCGTACTTCGTAGCGTCTGTAACACCTTCTGCACCGAGCATTTTGATGTAGCCATAAGAGATCAATAGGATCAAAGCACTTCCCCAAGGAGCGCTAGATACTGCAGAAATAGGGCTGTTGCCACCAGTTGTAATCACTGGATTGCTTGGCAAGAATGGCACCAAGTGCGCGCCTACGCCGATTGGGCCCATGCCAGGACCACCGCCTCCGTGAGGAATAGCGAAAGTCTTGTGAAGGTTCAAGTGACAAACGTCTGCACCGATATTTCCAGGATTGGTCAAACCAACTTGTGCATTCATGTTAGCACCATCCATATACACTTGTCCACCATTGTCGTGAACGATCTGTGTGATCTCGCGAATTGCTTCTTCGAATACACCGTGTGTAGAAGGATAAGTTACCATCAAGGCAGCGAGATTGTCTTTGTGTTGAATAGCTTTCGCTCTTAGATCTTCTACATCAACGTTTCCGTTGTCATCACATTTCACTACTACTACTTGCAAGCCCGCCATTACAGCAGACGCAGGGTTGGTGCCGTGTGCAGAAGATGGAATCAAGCAAATATTGCGATGTCCATCGCCTCTGCTTTCATGGTATGCCATGATCACTAGAAGACCGGTCAATTCACCTTGTGCACCTGAGTTAGGCTGAAGTGAAACACCAGCAAAGCCAGTGCACTGACAAAGATCTTTTTCTAATTGTACCAACATTTCTTGGTATCCCTTCGTCTGATCAATCGGAGCGAATGGGTGAATATTAGCGAACTCAGGCCAGGTCACAGGAATCATTTCGCTTGTTGAATTAAGCTTCATTGTGCATGAGCCTAATGCTATCATAGCGTGAGCGAGTGATAAGTCTTTGTTTTCTAATTTTTTCAAATAACGAAGCATTTCTGTTTCGCTATGATGTGTATTAAAATTAGGATGTGTCAAATAAGAAGACGTTCTTTCAAAGCCGCTGATGGCGCTGCTTCCGTTGCCGATTGAAGCATCGCTTCCTGCAACGATTTGAACGATTTCTTTCAGGTCTTCAACAGTAGTTGTTTCGTTGACAGAGATACCAATGTGACCAGTACCGAAGTAGCGGAAGTTGATTCCTTTTGCCTCAGCTGCTGTTTTGATTGCAGCTTCGTTTCCTTCGATTTGAATGGTGTCAAAATATTGAGTGGTGGTCAATTTCACCCCTTTTCCTTGAAGCGCTGTAGCAAGAGCAGTAGCGCGTTGGTGGATGCGAGTAGCAATTGTTTTCACACCACCTGGGCCATGATACACTGCGTACATCGATGCCATTACAGCAAGAAGAGCTTGTGCAGTGCAAATGTTAGATGTTGCTTTCTCACGACGGATGTGTTGCTCGCGAGTTTGAAGCGCCATTCTGTATGCGTTGTTACCATGACGATCCTTGGATACACCTATGATACGGCCAGGCATGTTGCGTTTGAACTCATCCTTCGCGCAGAAGAATGCAGCATGCGGTCCACCGTAGCCCATTGGAACACCGAAGCGCTGAGAATTACCGAAGCAGATGTCAGCACCCCATTCACCTGGAGGGGTGATGAGTGTTAGCGCCATCAAGTCTGACGCCGCAGAAACAAATGCTCCTGCTGCGTGTGCTGCGTCTGCGAATCCTTTGTAATCTTCGATTTGACCGATACCGTTTGGATATTGCACCAACGCACCGAAGAATTCAGAAGAGAATGTGAATGTTTTATAATCACCTACTACTAGCTCGATTTTTAGGTGCTTAGCGCGACCTTTCAATACATCTAGTGTTTGTGGAAATACAGTTTGATCAACGAAATATTTATTTGCACCAGACTGTTCTTTTTCACGAGAACGGCTGTGGAAGAAAAGGATCATCGCTTCAGCAGCGGCAGTTCCTTCGTCTAGAAGACTTGCATTCGCAATTGGAAGACCTGTAAGGTCTGTCACCATTGTTTGGAAATTGAGCAATGCCTCAAGACGGCCTTGTGCAATTTCTGCTTGGTATGGTGTGTAAGCAGTGTACCATCCTGGATTTTCAAGTACGTTTCTCAAAATCACAGTTGGAACAAATGTCGGGTGGTAGCCCATCCCGATATAGCTCTTATTTACTTTGTTTTTCTTTCCGAGTTCCCAAACGTGTGCGAGGTATTCGTCTTCAGAGGCAGCAGGAGCGATGTCGAGCGGCTTTTGTAAACGGATGGCAGATGGCACCGTTTTGTTGATGAGTTCGTCAATAGATGAAATACCGATGGTATCTAGCATTTCGTGGACCTCATGTGCACGTGGTCCGATGTGGCGTGATGCGAAGTTTGTACTTGACATTTCCTGATTGGTTATGCGCCAAAATTAAGCGCGGATGTGGTCATCAAACAAACCTTTTGTTAACAGGTTCGATTCATCCTTAATTTCGCAACATAATGGCAGAAGATTTATATATCCCCAAGGGGGTGGCGCGTGAGGAAATTTATGCGTCAATCCTCCCACAAATCAAGGCTTTGGTAAAAGGAGAGTCGGATAGTACGGCAAATGTGGCCAATATCATGGCAGCCCTTAAAGAGGCTTTTGGATTCTTTTGGGTGGGATGTTATTTTGTTAAAAATGATCAATTGGTCCTTGGCCCATTCCAAGGACCTGTGGCCTGCACGCGCATATTTAAAGGCAAGGGTGTATGTGGCGCTTCTTGGGAAAAAAATGAAGTTATTCTCGTTCCTGATGTCGATGCCTTTCCGGGTCACATTGCATGTAGTTCATTATCAAAATCAGAAATTGTATTACCTATTCGAAATACCAATGGCGAAGTGGTGGGTGTGCTAGATGTGGATAGTGATCAATTGGATGATTTTTCAGAAACAGACCATAAATGGCTCATCGAAGTGGTGGCAGTAATCGAATCTGTACTATGATAAATCAAATGCGGATTTTTGGCCTATTCCTTATCGCGGCAGTGCTGGTGGCATGTGCTAATCAGAAACCTTTGTCTGGCGGAGATAAGGACTTTACCACCCCTAAAGTGGTGAGCATGACCCCAGCTTCTCTCAATACTAATTTCAATCAAAAGTCTTTTCAAATCACTTTTGATGAATATGTACAGTTGAATAATATCTATCAAGAATTGATAGTGTCACCTCCGCTAAAAAAGCAGCCGGTGATTAAGGTGAAGAACCGCACTGTGATTATTGAGCCACAAGAAGAGTTGAAGCCCAATACCACCTACACCTTCAATTTTGGAGATGGAATAGTGGATCTCAACGAGAGTAATAAGGCTGAAAAACTGGTGTATGTTTTTTCAACCGGAGATAAGCTTGACTCGATGGTGGTATATGGCAAAACAAGTATTCCATTTTCAAATGAAAAGCTTGCAGGGATGAAAGTGATGCTTTATGACGACACGGTTGATGTGCGAGATCCTAAAACAAGTTTGCCATCATACTTTGCCAGAACCTTGACTGACGGCAGTTTCATCATTTCGTATTTGCCATCGGGCAATTATCAATTGGTGGCATTGGAAGATTTGAATGGCAATTATAAAGCAGATAGCGATGAGCGTGTGAGCTTGATTAGCGAAGTGAGCTCAATAGCAATTGACACCAATCAACTACAAGAACAGGTATTGGAGATGCACTCTCAAATGCCCGAAGCAATTGATTTTGCTTCTTATAAGGTTGATTCTACAGGTTTGTTTTCTATTCCTTGGAATCCGTTATTTGAAGGACGTATTCCATATTCATTTAATATTCTGGATGGAGAAAAAGTAGAAGCAGATTTATTTAAGTCAAGCGAAGAAGATACATTGTTCTACTCGTTGAAAGGCCTGCCAAGTGAGAAGAATGTTCGTATTAGCTTTACGAGCGGGGAGAGTGTTGATACCCTTGCTATCCCGTTTTTTGCTGAAGATTACAAGAAAGTATTACGAATATCAAGTGGAGTTACTAGCAAGATGCTGCCTTCAGAGCCTCTCATCATACAATCGAGTGTTCGTTCGGTTTTGAAAGATTCCTCGAAAATTATTTTGAAAAAAGACTCTGTAATATTGGACGCTCCAACGTGGAATTCAATATCACCTTTGTCTTACACGAGCAGTCCTAAGTTGGCAGACGGATCCAAGTACCAACTAACAGTTTTACCTGGCGCTTTCGAAGACGTTATGGGGCATACCAATGATACTTTGGATGTCAAGTTTGTTACACTTACTGCAGAAGATGTTGGTATGATGGTATTGCAAAGCGACTCTTTATCTGGCTTTGCAGATGGTGTGTTGGAAGTGAGAGATAAGTCAAATATCCTCATTTGGAAGGGCAGTACAACAGGTCTGAAAGAGTGGAAGATAAAAAATTTAAAACCGAATGAATATTCGGTTAGGTTTTATCGAGATAGGAATAACAACGGCCGATGGGATCCTCTCGATTTTAAAAAGCAAGAAGAAGCGGAGTATGTGAGACTACATACTTCAAAGGTTCAAATACGTGCCAATTGGGAATTGAAGGTAGTTCTAGAACTGACCATATGATCTGCGCTTAAACTTAGGCTTTTCACCTTTGTTCATGCAGAGTTTTTTGTAATTGATGCTTGCGTCTGCATCTCCCAGATCACTGGCTTCTTTCCATTCCATGCACGCCCCTTCAAGATCGTGATTCAAGTAAAAAGCTTCGCCACGGTAGTACAGTACTTCACCATGGAAGTCGATGTTTTCTAATCTTAGTTCAGAAAGCATCTCCAAAGCATTTGAGAATTGTCCCATTTCAATAAGCATCACCGCTACATTGAGTTTAGCACGATGCTGTTTTGGGTTGTATTCGAATGATTGTTGGAACGCCTCCATCGCTTGAAGGTTTTTTCCTTGATCTGCCATGTTTGCACCTCGGAGGTAATAAGCATCGGCGTAAGTTGAGTCCATTGCAAGTGCCATGTCCACATATCGTTGACATGCTTTGTTATCTGCGTTTAGGTATTCGACGGCTGCCATCCAATAGAAACCAATGGGGTCCTCAGAATTTTTTTCGATGTATGTGATGAGATCTAGCTTCGCGCCATCCGTTTGTCCCATGCTAGATTTGCAGATACCTCTATGAAGAAATAGACGGTCATCTTTGCTTCCATATACTCTTGCTTTATCATAGTCAGAGAGAGCCATGCCGTAATCGCCAACCTTTTGTAAGCAATCAGCACGCAACATAAGTGCATCGGGATTAGCTCCTTTCTCTAGGAATTCTGTAAGGATGATTAGCGCAGACTCGTATTCTCCTTCATCATATGCATTTCTGGCATTGAACATTTCGTCTTGGGCCAACATTGCAGAAGTGGAAAGAGATAATAGCAATGATATTAGAGTGGTTCTCAACATGGGATTAACTAGTAGGCCCTTGTTTACGATATTCCATCAAAAGGTTACCTTTTTTTACTATTTTTCAAAAAAAATAAGAAATATGCGCATCCTCAAACTCATCCTGAAATCCTTATTGGTACTTATTGTTTTGGCAATAGTTGGGCTCTATGTTTCCGGTAATGGTCATGTGTTAAAAGGATTGAGGAGTACTTATCTCATTGGTCGATCGATGCCTGACATTGATGACAAGGATTATTTTGAGACAAGTACCATCAAGGCTGACAAGCCCGAGCCGTGGGGCATTCACAAGCGCTATGGATTTATTTCTCTCAATCCAGAAGAAGAGCAATTACACGAGCAATACAAATCAACAGCATTTCTTGTGATTCATAAAGACTCTATTCTTTTTGAAAAATACTGGGAGGGAACCGATGAGACGACCGTGACCAATTCATTTTCGATGGCGAAGAGTATGACAGGATCGCTCATTGGAGTGGCGATACGTGAGGGATATATCCAGAGTGTGGATCAGAAGGTCGGAGATTTTTTACCAGAATTTAAAGAAGGAAAAGGGGCTGAGCTCACCATTAAGCATTTGCTTCAAATGGCAAGTGGAATTCCTTTTGGCGAAAGCTATGGCAATCCTTTCGGGTTTATGGCGCGCGCCTATTTCGGAGGTGATTTGGTCGAAGAGACGATGAAATTCAGCGTAACTACCACTCCGGGTGAGGGATGGGTTTATGAGGGAGGAAATACGATTCTTCTTGGAATGATTTTGAAGAAGGCCACGGGCCGCACGGTCAGTGAATATTTCCATCAGAAAATTTGGTCATGCATTGGAGCTGAAAACGATGCTTATTGGAACCTTGATAATTACAAGGGAATGGAAAAAGTATTCTCAGGATTTTATGCTACAGCGCGCGATTTTGCGAAGTTTGGTAAGCTTTACGAGCATAACGGAATTTTGGGACCAGACACCATTGTGCCGCCTGCATTTGTAAAAGAATCGATCACTCCAGGTATGATGGTGGACATCACTCCTGAAAAATCGCAGAATGAAAAAAACTATTGGTATGGCTATCAGACATGGTTAGGCGAATACAAAGGACACGACTACTTCTCGTTTCGTGGATTGCGCGGTCAGTACGTGATTATTATTCCTGAATTAGAGATGATAGTGGTGCGAATAGGTCATCTTCAGAGTAATGAAAGATTACGTCACATGCCAATTGATTTGGAAGAATATGTGGCGATGGGTGAGCGTATCATCGATGCAGCGAAATAGGATTTTCGGTCTAATTTTGTCGCATGAAGAAAGATTTTCAAATTCCTTCTGCAGAAGGTATCTGTGTTGCAATTGTTGCAGATAAAGATGCAGATGGGAAAAAGATATGGTCGGTTGGTCTTTTCAATGAACGTCCAGAAGCCGTGTTTAACGTGATTATCAATGCGAGTGGCAGTGGATTCATCAAAGGGAAAGAAAAGCAAACAGCGAAAGTTCGTTTTCTGATGGATGAGCTACAACCCGGTGAATTCAAGCCTTTCGAGATTCTGGTGCGTGATTCGATTGAACTTACCAATACTTATTGGATCACATTTTTTTCAGGAAATGATTTATGCGATAAGAAGATTCAAGTGCCGCCTAAATACGTGATGCTTCAAAAGCGCGAGCGTATTGGGCACACGAATAAAGTCGGTGTTGTTGCTAGATAAAAAAACAGCGAGGTCCTTTCGAACCTCGCTGCTGAAAAGCCTTCGCAATTTCTGCGAAAGTATCTTAACCAAAAGGAACCAACGTAATACCTAGAGATACAGGGAATACTTCAGGGCCTTTGTTGTCTTTGAACAATGGAGTTAATCCATAAGTAGCCCATACTGTGAAGTTTTTGTAGCCTACACGAGCAGTCAAATCAAGTGTTAGAGGAGAGAGGTTGAAATCATCTTTCACACGCACTTTATAGTTTTGACCATCGAGTTCGAATTCTTGCTTGTGGATGCTACCGATTTTCCATCCACCGACTACACCAGCTGCAAGGTGGAATGCCTTATCAGGGTTACGGCTCGTGTTGAACTCAAGCATTACAGGGAGATGCAGATAGGTAGCACGAAGCTTATTTTTTGAGTATTCTGGAAGAGAATCAATGACGCCGAATGTAGAGTCGCTTGTTACATTGAGGTTTACATTATTATTGAAAGTATAGCTATTCCAAGAAAGACCAAGACCAGTTGTGATACCTACATAATCTTTTATGATTCTGATTTTCTCTTCATAGAAGTTGATTCTCCAGCTGAGAGATCTTGCTTGATCAAGTTCCAACCACTCATCATTTTGAGCCAAAGTTGTTTTGTTATCGCTATTGAGAAGGAAATTGACACCAAGGTCGAGGCCTGCCCAATGTGTTAATTCACTTTTAAAGTCTGGAGGTGTGATATTGACACTGTCAGATGACAAGGAGTCATTAGAGGGCGTGCTTAGAATGATGACCTGAGTTTTACCGAAGTCGATAGTAGTGGTATCTCTGTCAGCAGGAGTTGTTTGAGCAGACATAGCTGAAACACTTATGAGAGCTAAGAAGGCGAGAGCGAGCTTTTTCATTTTGTTTGGGGTATTAAATGTTGTTATTTGAAAGTATGACGCCCACCTCCAAAATTAAGTTACAACTCGAACTGAAATTTTTTCCGTTTATCCAAGATTTAGTACCGTTGGCTCATTTTCTGTAGGAACAAAAGCAACTTCAATAGAATATTTGTCATCATTTGACGTAACTTTAGATAGTTATACTTGATCTTTTTACTATGACGCTTCGCGCTATTGTTTTGGTTTTCATGCTTCTCTCTGGCTTTTTGGGCGTAGAGGCGCGTGCTATTACCACCACGATACAGAAGCCTCAAAGCGAAAAAGAGTTAGAAGGAACTGTAGAGGTGAGCTTTAGAATCGATATGGCAGGGAAGGTTGAAATTCTTTCTATCAATGCATCAAGTCCGCAGTTGGCAGACTATGTCATCAAGAAGCTCAACAAAATCAAATTGGAGAAGGGCGATCCACAGATCGGACAAGTGATAAAGTATAGATTCGTATTTAAAAAACAGGCCTAGCGCTTTTTTTTCTCAATTTAGCACCATGGATTTTTTAGATAATTTAGAAATGCCAGCTTGGTTGGCTTATACCATCACCGCGGTGATCATCTTGGCTTTTGTGTATTGGAAATTTAGAGATCAGATCTTTTTTCCATTTAAACATAAAAAAGTGAAAGGAGTGATTACGAATTGGATGTCGATGAATGAAAAGGGAGTTCGTTATTTTTATCCGTTGATTGAATATACGACCCTTGAGGGGCGATTGGTAAAGTTTAGAGCGGAAGAGCGTTGTGAGGGCGAGCCTATGTTTGACCCGGGAACAGAGGTAGAGGTGCAATATATACCAGGTAATACCCAACTCGTGAAGATTAAATATCCCAATAGATAGAAATAAAAAACCCACCATTTGGTGGGTTTTTTTATTCTTTTGAAAGCTCGAAAGATTATTGAGCAGCGTTCTCTAATGAATCCATAGAAGCATCCAAGCCGTCAAGCATTTCTTGCATCTTTCTTTCAGACTCAGCCTCTGCTTTTTTCTTAGCATCAGCAGAACACTCGTCAAGAACAGCCATAGACTGATCTGGAGTCATATCAGCATCTGGGTAAGTTGTAGCCAATTTGTCTACGTAGCAGTCACAGATAGCCTTAGCGTCATCAGGGTAGATAATTTCTTGAAGAGAAGTACAAGTTTCTTTCATTGAAGTCTTGTTTTCTTCGTTCCAACCACCGCCGCATGAAGTAAGCGCTAGAGTAGCTGCTGCTGCGAAAAACATTGCAATTTGCTTTTTCATAGTGAGATATTATTTGTTTGTTTAGCGGTGCCAAGGTAAACAAAATCTCTACATTTAATAAACTTCTTATGAATTTAGCTCGCTTGATTTGCCTTGTTTTTATTGGCTAACTGACCGCATGCTGCATCAATGTCTTTTCCTCTTGAGCGTCTGACATTGACAATGAGATTTTTACTTTCTAAAAACTTAGCAAATGCATCGACTCGTTCAGGTGCGGCTTGTTGGTATTCTCCTCCATCGATCGGATTATACTCGATGATATTTATTTTAACAGGGAGATTTTTACTGTAATTGGCAAGTTCATGAGCGTCTTTAATGGAATCATTAAAGTCTTTAAAGATGATATATTCGAAGGTTACTCGCGTTCCTGTTTTCTGATAGAAATACTTTAGCGCATCGGCAAGGATCTCGAGATTGTTTGTCTCATTGATATCCATGATTTGATTGCGCTTCTCGTCATTGGCTGCGTGTAATGAGAGAGCAAGGTTGAATTTCACCTCGTCGTCGCCTAGTTTCTTGATCATCTTCGCGATTCCTGCGGTGCTCACGGTGATGCGCTGCGGCGACATACCAAGTCCATCCGGCGAAGTGATTTTTTCAATGGAGGTGAGTACATTTTTATAGTTGAGTAATGGTTCGCCCATTCCCATGTACACAATATTTGATAACGGAATTTGATAGCGGTTTTGGGCTTCGTTGCGAAGGTGCACCACTTGATCATAGATTTCACCTGCCGTTAGGTTACGCATCATCTTGAGACGACCCGTTGCGCAGAATTTGCATGCAAGGCTACATCCTACTTGCGAGGAGATGCATGCCGTCATTCTATTAGTGGTGGGAATCAATACTCCTTCTACCACTTTATCGGGATCTACTTCAAAGGCACTTTTAATGGTGCGATCGGAGCTGATTTGTTGATCTGCGAGCTTGATGGTTTTGAGTTCGAAGTGCTCGGAAAGCAGGTTTGTTACGCCTTTTCCGACATTATTCATTTGATCGAACGACGTCGCTGATTTTTTCCAAAGCCACTCCATCACCTGTTTTGCTCTGAATTTCTTTTCGCCATTGGCTTCGAAGAAAGCAACAAGTTCATCGAGGGTGAGGGTGCGTATGTCTTTTTTTGCCGAACTCATGATGGCTGCAAAGATAGTCTATAAAAAAACGAAGACCGTTGAGATCTTTATCTCAACGGTCCTCAACCTGTTTGTTATGAAAATTACTACTTGCAGCCTAGTTTATTTCTCGCTCTTTTGAAATGAAAAGCGATAGCGGAATACTTCACCGATTACGACTTCATCTTTTCCTACTTTCATTTTCTTCGCTTGGTTTTCAATGAATTTTTCGAGTAGTGGGTTTTTTGTTTTGATAAGGATAACTCTCACGTCACCATCTGGATATACTTGGAACATTACATCTGCAGAACCTTCAAACGCTGCTTCTTTGCTTTGTGGAAAGAAGATGTGCTTTTGTACTTGCTTATCTACAGAGCGCTTCAGTTCAGTGTTGCGGCGGTTTTTGTTTTTGTCTTTCGATACTTCAGTATTAGAAGAGAATCCTGATAGAGTAAGACCGAAGATGAGTGCTAAAGTGAGTGCTAACGTTTTCATGGTATTTGTTTTTTGTGTTGTTGTTTCGTGTTATTTGAAAGTATGACGGAGGGGGGTGAGAGGAAGTTACAGGGGGGGGTGATTTTTTTTAAATTACAAATTACAAGTGACAAATGACAAATGGTCTCGGCGAAGCCGAGAACAAATGAACTCATCGGGCCTAGCGTGAGTTTAGCGAAATAAAAAAGCCACTCTATAGAGTGGCTTTCTTTTATTTCTATCTCGGCAAAGCCGAGATTATTTGTCAATTGTCAATTGTCATTTACTAGTCTTCCAAAGCGATTTCGAATTCGGTGAGGGCTACGAACTGCTCGATGCGATCGTTGATTTCTTCTTGTGTTAGTTCAAGAAGTCTTGCAGGACCGAATTTCTCGCATGTAAACGATGCCATTGCAGAACCTACAATCACAGCGCGTTTCATGTTTTCGAAAGAAATGTTTTGTGTTTTTGCTAAATAGCCAATGAATCCACCAGCGAAGGTATCACCTGCTCCTGTTGGGTCTGCTACTTCTTCTAATGGAAGAGCCGGCGCATAGAATACATTGTGTTCATCAAACAACAATGCACCGTGCTCACCTTTCTTAATGATAAGGTACTTAGGACCCATCGTTAAGATCTTACGCGCAGCTTTCACCAATGAGTATTCTCCAGCCAATTGACGTGCTTCTTCATCATTGATTGTAAGCACATCGATTTTCTTAAGAACAGCATGAAGGTCTTCCAATGCTGAATCCATCCAGAAATTCATAGTATCAAGTACTACCAACTTCGGACGATTTGGAATTTGCTCGATTACCTGCATCTGCACAGATGGAGCTAGATTGCCAAGCATCAAAAACTCACAACCATGATATGAAGCCGGAACCACTGGATTGAAAGTGGCAAGTACATTCAAGTCAGTAATTAAAGTGTCGCGAGAGTTCAGATCAAAATGATATTTACCCGCCCAGAAGAAAGACTTTTCTCCTTGCTTGATTTGAAGGCCTTCTTGATTGATTCCTCTTGAAGCCATTTCATCCAACATATCTTGTGGGAAGTCGTCGCCCACAACAGAGATCAAGCCTGAGCTTTTGATGAAATGTGAAGCAGCAAGTGTAATATAGGTAGCAGCACCACCAATAACACGGTCTTGTTTTGCAAATGGTGTTTCGATTGAATCGAAAGCTACTGTACCAACAGCGATAAGGTTCATTCTAAAAAATTTTTCGCAAAGATATTCGTATATTCCATAACAACTCGTAAGATTGCTTTTCTTTTTGAATAATCACAAAAGCCAAATCAAATAGGCATTTGGCATGGTTTGACACTATTGAACCATGTAAAAGAGAAGTTAATCACTGATTTAATGGCAGAGCGAAATTTTTATAAGATGTTTTTGGAACGCAAAGGATTGCAAATGCTCCTAGGTAGCGGGCTTTCAAAGATATTGGGTTTTGTTTCTGTCCTAATCGTTACTCATTGGACAACCGAACAATCATTCGGTTCTTTTTCGTACGCTCAAAGTATTGTCAATGCTATCATTCCTTTGATGGGGGTGGGTGCTTACCAAGCGTATGTTCGCTACGCTGCGGATAGCAGCGATATTCATGTGAAGCAGAAACTTTATGCATTCGCCTATAGCAGAGGTATGGTGTTCTCACTGATGCTCGCAGCAGTACTATATTTTAGTGCACCATTAATATGTATCGATTTACCCGAAAGCGTTTCATCATTTCAAATTTTATCCTTTACTGTTGTCACTACACTCTTTATGGAATACGTCAAGAGTCATGCGCGAAGCATGCACAAAAATGACTATTCTGGCTGGATAGACACGTGGTATGCTGTTTCACTTGTTGTTTTGAGTTTAGTCTTCACACTTTTATATGGTGTAGAGGGCTACGCCGTGGCTATTCTCATTTCTCCATTAATTGCAGCCTTACCATATAGTTTAAAGCTCAACGCACCGCTGATAACCTGGCCGAAGCTCGAAAATGTAGTTCCTTCAGGTTTTTGGAAATACGGCATTTTCACTTCTCTTGGCGCCATCATTGCGCAACTTTTTTTTGCCATTGATGTAATTCAAATGGGCCGACTAATAGCAGATTCAGATAAAGTGATTGCATTATACCGTATTTCTGTAATCGTCCCGATGGCCATGCTCATCTTGCCTTCCACCATTGCTGCAACGGATTATGTGAGTAATTCTGAGATGAAGCATAATGCAACAGCCTTAAGGAACTATATCAAAGGATATTGGAAAGTAATGATCTGGTTGACACCATTACTATTACTTGCTGTGGGCTTATTGGCGCCTCAAATTCTGAAGTTGTTTGGCGATTACTATGCTTCACAGCCCGAAATCATGTACGTGGCCTTAATCGGAGTTGGTGGCGGCTATCTATTAAGAGTTCCCTTTGGCAATTTACTTTCCGCAGTAGGGAGGGCAGATATCAATACCTATGTGAACATGGGTGTTCTTCTTGGGGCGTTCTTTCTTTGCCAGTGGGTGATACCCATTTGGGGCGTCTTCGGTGCCGCAGTAGTGATGGCGGTGATGATGTGGTTAAATGGCTTGGCGAGTATGGTTTTCTTTTGGCGATACTATAAAAGCCTAGAAAAGGCATCGTAGCAAATTGGTAATGAACCGATTCGAATTTTTTTACGAAAGATTTTGCAAATATCAATTCAAACTTGTAATATTGCACCCCTTTTCAAAGGAAAAGAAATTGAGTTGACATACCTCAGACCATGAAATCGGTGCTTTATCTCGTCAAGGCGAGATGCTAGAGTCAAGTGGTAGTTTAACTAGAGTGTCCCTCTACTTAAATTCCCTAGTAGCTCAGCTGGTTAGAGCACATGACTGTTAATCATGGGGTCCCTGGTTCGAGCCCAGGCTGGGGAGCACAGTAGTGCGAAGGCTGCAAGAAATTGCAGCCTTTTTTTATGATATACCCTCACCTGGTTAGAGTCCCGCATGTGCAGTCCCGTTAGAACGGGAATGCAGTCCCTGGTTCGTCCCGCAGCTGCGGGAGGGGAGCAAGAAAAATCCCGTAGACA
>JAIXWP010000063.1 GCA_027491215.1 Flavobacteriales bacterium
TTGAAAGACAATCGACTCACACCAAAAGGACACAGCAGCACTCATCCACAAGCGGATACAACAGAGATTGTATTGAATGTGGCAGATCCTGATTTCAATAATGATCCAACAGAAGGCACGGGTAGCGACCGCACTTACTACCGCATTCCACTTGATGGATACACCGGAGCGCTTACTGTGACGGTAGAGGTGTATTATCAGAGTGTGCCACCCAACTGGGCGATGCCGATGTTTGATGCGAATACTCCAGAGATTGACACGTTTGAAGCGATGTATAACGCTGCGGATAAAGCACCGGTGTTGATGAAATCAAGTGAGATCGCTTTCGAAGAATTTATCAATGTGGATGAAAAAGATCAGCGCTTCGGTACGATTCAGTGGAATGCATTGCAACATATGTTGACGATTCAATCACAGGAAAAAGCGAACGTTTATCTCTACGATGCAAGCGGCAAAATCATTCGTCAGTGGAAGGCGAATGTGGGCACAGAATCGATGCAACACAATCTTGTGCGCGGAACGTATATCGTGCGCATGGTAAGCGAAACAGGAAAGACAATGGTGAGAAAAATCGTCGCGTAAGCGGCGATTATTTCTCCAATAATGAACGCAAGACTTCGAGTTGTTGCAAGTAATAATTGTTGGTGGTCGCTTGTCTGATGTGCGCTTTCTCGCGCTGGGTCAAGTGCCAACTCAATGATATTTGTGTTTCAGGATCCTGGTGCAATTCAAAGCTTACGAGATCGATCGCTGTAGGATATCCGCTGCGCAAGTACTCTAACATTTGATCGTTGTTGTAATCTTGACTCTTGGTCATATTACCATAGATCGTTCCGAGCGGCGCGGTAAACTTGCCGAAAAGGCTGGATTCTTTATTTCCCAAATCCATATACTTTGGAAGGTCGCGTGCTTGAACGATGATCACTCCGCTGGTGTTTTCTTCAATCCAATCTCTAAACGTATGAAGGAATTGTGCGGTGGTTTTCATTCCGAAGTTATCGCGTAATCCTGCATCCATGATTTCCATCTTTGGCTCTGTTGGCATCGATGTCATTGGGAAGATGTATGGGAATGTTGCGTTCATTCGAAGAGCTGTGACCCATTGCAATCTGCCAGGTTGATGACGCGCGAAGAAGCGCGAATATTCAATGTCTTCAGGTAATGAATGAATGGTAGATTTAGAGGTCAAATAACTCATCGGTTGTGCGCTGATCAATAATCTTCTACCATCATTTACAATAGTAGGAGAAAGGATCATCATCGGTATGGTCGCGTCAAATTCCGCAGCGCTGTAGTCTTCCAGACGTTTGTTGAGAATATTATTGGTGTTGCGATGAAACTGCGTTTCGAATGTCGTTGCTCTGTCTTGGGTGTAAGTGTTTTCCCCGTCTTGAATTTTATTCAATCGAATAAACCAATCATTTGTGGCGATGGAAAGGATAACAGGATTCAATAGATCCTTTGCCATTCGCTCGCTGTACACGGTATCTTGAATGTTGATGTCTTCTGTTTGTTGAAGCCACATCAGTTCGCGCAAATAGGCAGCGCCAAACATTCCACCAGAGGCTCCGGTGAACATCACTGTATGATCGAGCAGATTATTATTACAAATACTGTCTGCATATAAAAGACTGCGCATCGTCCAGAAGGCGCTTCTAGAGCCACCTCCAGAACAATCGATTACCACCAATTTTGGACGAGCCTCGCCCGTTTTCTTTTTCCAATTCTCTAAAATTTGGATGGTCTGAGCAATATCTTTTTTGATCGTATCCTGTGAAGTCTTGATCAAATGGGGATGGTAGGGGGTAGGTTCGGTTTGATAATTAAGGCCAATGGCGCGGCTTTCAACACTGATCCATTTGAATTCTGTATAGAAGAAATTGAGTCCGATAAATAGAGCAATGAAGATGGTAAGCGTCCATCCTTTAATCCACGAGTGCAATACACTCAACAACATAATGATGATTGTAAAGAATAATAGAGCACTCGCTGCGGCAGGAATGACGCAGTATTCATAGTTTCTAAAAAATCCGATGATTAGAAAAGAAATAATCAATGCTACTTCAAATCGAGAAGCGTTGATGTGATTTTGAGAAAATACTCTTTCGAGAATTGCTTTGTCATAGTGTTGACTGTCGCGGGCTCTGGAGAGTTTGTGTACGCGCGACATATACGTTTCCACATGCCATTTGATGGTTCGATTGCGCCATCTGGACCAGCGCATCTTGGGATGAAGAATGGATTCTACGGGCGCTTTCTCTTGTGCAAAGCGTTTTTGACCTTTACCAAATGCGCTTGCATCTTTATTCGTCAGAGAGAAATAAAAATAACTGAGCAATTGGAAAAAAGTGATGCCGACAAACAAACTGAAGATGTTGAGAGCAGCCTTCGCGGGCGCAATCAATTCATTATTTACCTGAAATCTAAAACTGCATATCGCATAAGTGATGATGAATAATGCAGGAAGCACAAAGTTGTTGAGCGAGAATTTATGAAATGGTCTGCTAAGAGTAGCGATGAACGGAAAGCGATATCCGTGCATGATATAGGTGTAGAGATTGAAGCCAGTGATGAAACCACCGAGAGCAAAACCAACGATGCCGAAGGATACAATGCCGCTTGCACCGCGGTATTCAGGAACGAGGAATTGTTGGGGAACACCAAATTTGGCGGCGATGAATTGCGTAGCGAAACCAAACAACAACGCCCAAAGTACCAAGAGCAAGTGATTTTTCTTGATATGAAGCACTAGCAATTGGAAGGGGAAGAAGTATCTCCAGCTCGTGCGTTCTTTGTGTTGTTTCAATCGCTGTTTCTCCATAAGAGAGCGCTTTTCATTTTGAACGAATGTAATTCAATTTAGTTGTGAAATTCATAAGATAAGTCATCGTACTTTTGCAGTCCTTATGGCAATTGAGATTAAGAATAAAAAAGCCGAGTTTCAGTACTTCCTCCTCGACGAGTTTGTGGCGGGTATGGTATTGACCGGCACGGAGATCAAGAGTATCCGTGCGGGGAAGGCGAACATTGCCGAAGCCTATTGTAAGATGAAAGATGGTGAGTTGTTTGTGATCAACATGAACATATCACCCTACGCCAATGCGGGATACGCTCATCACAAAGAGCGAAGAGAGCGCAAGCTTTTGCTCGATAAATTGGAGTTGAAAAAGATCGATCGCAAACTCCGCGATACCGGAATCACCATTGTTCCGATCACCGTATTTATCAATCAGAAAGGATGGGCGAAAATGAAAATCGCCATTGCAAAAGGAAAGAACTTCGGTGATAAGCGCAATGATTTGAAAGAAAAAGATTTGACCCGCGATCGTCAGCGATCGCTTCATGATTAATACTATGTCCACTTCCCTCGCTCCATTTCAGGTGTGCGTCTATTGTGCTAGCAGCGATCAAATCGATGCAGCATATTTTAAAGACACTGAGCGTCTTGCAGAATTATTAGTAGAGCGCGGCATCAATGTCGTCTACGGCGGCGGCGGTTCTGGACTCATGGGATGTCTTGCTACCACCATGGTGCGCAAAGGCGGACACATCAAAGGCATCATGCCGCACTTCATGAAAGATGTAGAATGGGCGCACAAAGAAGTGAAAGAATTTCTCTTCGTGGCCGATATGCACGAACGCAAAAAAGCTTTTTTACAAAACACCGATGCCCTCATCGCATTGGCCGGTGGCTGCGGCACTTTCGAAGAATTATTCGAAGCCATCACCCTCAAAAAACTCGGACTCTTCACCAAGCCCATCGTCATTCTCAACACCAATGGATATTATGATCCCTTGGTAGAAATGCTAGACCGCTCCATCCGCGAGGGTTTCATGGGCGAGGTCCACGCCCAAATGTGGACAGTAGTATCACGCCCCGAAGAAATCATCCCCGCCATCCTAAACGCAGCACCGTGGTCGGAAGATGCGATAAAGTTTGCGAAGGGGTAGAGGGTTTGGGGTTTGGGGATTGGGGTTAGGAGTTTGGGGTTTGGCCACGGAGTGGCACCGCCCCCTTCGACAAGCTCAGGACGGCGCTTCGACTACACTTCGCTGGCGCTACGTTTCGCTCAGGGAACGAGGCGTGCTCGCACCAATGAGAAAAAAAATAAAAAGTTGAAAGCCGAAGGCTTTCAACTTTTTATTTTTTTTCTCATCTAGAGCGTAGCTATTCGTTCCCCGAGCGCTGTCCTGAGCCTGTCGAAGGGCGTTACGAATTCAAAATATGAGCGAAGCGATTATTTTGGATGAGTATAGCGAGGGACCGGTGCCACTCCGTGGCCAAACCCCAAACCCCAAACCCCCAAACCCCAACCCCCAACCCCAAAAAAAAAAAATAAATTTTTTAAAAAATAAAAA
>JAIXWP010000123.1 GCA_027491215.1 Flavobacteriales bacterium
CCACAACATATCCCAATTGGGCTAAGTAAACTTCGCCTTTGTTATAGGACGCGGTGCCATATGCATAGTTGGAGATATAGTGATCTGCGTGAGTGTCTAGCGCTTCTTCTTTTCCTTCGTTTACAATTGCAATGTAGCCATCATAAGCGCCGGAGTGATCGCCAGGAATGCGACCCGCAAAGAGTGTATTGAAAGCTTCGCTAGAAGCATAGCTTGTGAAGCCTTCGTCCATCCAAGGATATAGAGCTTCGTTGGTTGCTAAAATTCCTTGATACCAACTGTGAGCTGCTTCATGTAAAACAACTCCCACATAGCTTGGAACTTTTCTGTTACCTGTTATCAAAGTGGCCATTGGATACTCCATACCACCATCACCACCTTGAATAATACTATACTGTGGATAAGGATATTTTCCAAAATGATCACTCAAATATTTAAATCCTTTTACTACGAGTTCTTGACCATCCTTCCATGAATTCATATAAGCCGGATCTTCTTGATAGAAGAAGTGGAGGAGAGGACCGTTTTCGATTTGAGCAGTCTTGTGCACATAGTCAGGATCTGCTCCCCATGCAAAGTCGTGCACATTTTCAGCCTTGAATTTCCAAGTCAAAGTTTCGGTGTTTGCGCGCTTCACTTTATTTTCTTCAATGTATCCATATCCGATTTCAGCTGCGTTGGTAAGAATGCCCGTAGCACCAATAATGTATTTTTTTGGAAGTGTGAGATTCACTTCAAAGTTACCCCAGATGCCATAGAACTCACGCCCGATGTAGGGATTCGGATGCCATCCATTCCTGTCATACTCACACATTTTTGGATACCACTGGGTCATACTGTAATCAATACCTTCGGCATTGCTTCTACCAGAACGTCTAATTTGAATGGGTACTTGACCTTCAAATTCTAATTCGATTGTTGCTTTTGCACCCTTTGCAATAGGTGTCGAAAGTGTCACTTCAAGAATGGTTTCGCTTTCTAATAATGTTTGAGATTTTCCATTCACCATTAATGATGTCACGTGTAGTTGTCCAAATTCGTTTGGTTGTAATTTGGAAATACGGTCTCCAACACGTCCATCTGGATCACTGATCCAAAGAGATCTAGTATCCATTGCACTTCCAGGTTGGAATGCATTAAAATACAAATGGAAATAAAGCTGGGTTAAATCATCAGGAGAGTTGTTGGTGTAGATAATAGTTTCTTTTCCTTTGAATTGATGATTTTCTGAATTCAGATTAAAATCAATTTTGTAATCTGCTTTTTGCTGCCAATATTGGGCAGTAGTTGCGTTGGTAATTGCAGCAAGAGCAATGATAAAAATGAAGCGATAGAAATACATAGTTAAATGAATTGTTCGAACTTTGAAGCGAAGGTATAAGAATGATGCCAATGAAGCAGCACCGATGATAAAACTTGATTTATTTCTCATAGCATTTTTAAGCACTTTAACCATTCGTTTGATGGCTATGGAGTCCCGGTTAGAGCAATCAAGTGTGATGGCATCTACCGTTCAACCCGATATGGTTATCACAGATGGTTTTGATTTTCCAGTGGGTGCGCCAAGTGCGAAGGGTTATTACAACGCTCAAAAGTTTGGGGTAAATAACCATCTTGGCGATGATTGGAATGGAGTGGGAGGCGGTAATACAGATTTTGGAGACCCTGTTTATTCTGTTGGGAAAGGCCGGGTGACAGAGGTTTCACAGTTTTTTGGAGGATGGGGAAAAGTAGTGCGAGTAGCTTATTCATATCAAGAAAATGGCGTCGAAAAACAAGTAGAGTCACTCTACGCCCATATGGACAGCGTGTACGTAAAGAAAGATGAAGTACTGAGCCGAGGTCAAAAACTTGGAACGATCGGAAATGCCGAAGGCATCTATCTTTCACATCTGCATTTTGAAATTAGAAACAAAATAGCCCTTCCATTAGGACAGGGCTATTCTAAAGATCAAACGGGATATCTTGATCCGACGAAGTTTATTAAGGCTCACAGACCGAAATAGTTTACCAAATCACGCTTTCATCTGTCATCCAAAGCCCTTTGATTTTGAGAGCTTGCTCTAGAATATCTCTAACACAACCTTTACCTCCTTCTGAAGGTGAAATATATGTGGCAATCGATCTAATCTCATGCGCCGCGTCAGCCGGACAGGTTGGAAGTCCTACGCGTTTCATTACGGGGTGGTCAGGAATATCATCTCCCATGTAACACACGTGCTCCTCTTTGATATTATACTGTGCTAAGTATGATTCGTAGACTTTGATTTTATCGGACGATCCAAGAAAAATATCCTTTACTCCGAGCATTTCAAATCGCTTGCGCACAGCTTCATTTTTTCCACCAGAAATAATTGCAATACGAAGTCCTTTTTTAACGGCCAATTGAACAGCATAACCATCACGAACATTCGCCGTACGCATTTGATCTCCATCAGCAGTAAGATACACAATATTATCAGTGAATACGCCATCTACGTCAAAAATGAAAGTATCTATTTCCTTTAGTTGAGCCTTGTAGTTCTTAATCATTTTTATTTTCTTGAATGAGTTTGGTCATAATTTTATAGAGAGCTTGCCATTGCGGATTTTTTGATAGCAACTCTTGTTGTTTAGCAATTGTATTTTCATCTCTTCTAATGGCAGGTCCTGTTTGAATTTCTGAGGGAGAATTATGCTTGATTTTTCTTGTTTCTTCTTCAATCAGAGGGAGCATCAATTCGAATGGAAGTCCCACTTCATCCAGCAATTTACTAGCGATAGAATAAAGGTGATTACTGAAGTTATTGGTAATAACCGCGGCTGTATGTGCCTGAAGTCTTTCTTCTGAATTTTTATAAAAAATAGAGGCAGATATTTTTGAAAAAATGGCGCCCAATAACGCTCGATCAGACTCATTATTACATTCAATCAAAAGTGGAATTGTATGGTATTCAGAATCAATCCCTTTGCGAAGGCTTTGGATGGTCCAAACTACCCCTTTTCGTTCATTTACCAATGCTTCGAGTGAAGTCGAACCGCTCGTATGAACTACCAAAGCTGATGTTTTTATTTCTTGCGATAAACTTGAGATTACATCATCCTTTACCGCAAGAAAGCAGATATCACAATCATCTGGTATTTGGTCTAGGCTTGGAATAATGCTCAGATTAAAATTATTAGCGAATTCCACAGCTGCATCAGTGTTTCTAGAATAGACATAAGACGCTTGATTTCCAGTGGAATCAAACATACGAGCCAAGTGCCAAGCCACATTACCCGTTCCTATGATGGCTATTTTAGGGAAATTCATCGTACGCGAAGGTAGAAAAGTAAGCCTCGGAATAGCAAATTTTGTAGATTCACCATAGGTTTGCACTAAGAATAACAAGATAATGGAATTAATTACTCCTCTGCATTGGAAGAACTACGAGTTGTTGGATTGTGGTGATTTTGAAAAATTAGAACGCTTCGGTGATTATATTACGATTCGTCCTGAGCCACAGGCGGTATGGCCAAAGAAATGGAGTAATGATGAGTGGAATCAAAAAGCTCACATTAAATTCATTCCAAAAAATAGCAATAGTGGTGAGTGGAAGAAGATGAAGAAAATGCCAGATCAGTGGCAAATTTCATATGGCTTACCGAACAATGAAGACATTACGTTTCGTCTTGGTTTGACCTCATTCAAACACGTTGGAATTTTTCCAGAGCAAGCAGCAAATTGGGATTTCATAGTTCAGTCATTAAAGGCAATGAAAACTCCGAAACCGAAGGTATTGAATCTTTTCGCATATACCGGAGGGGCCAGTCTAGCTGCCGCTGCAGGTGGAGGAGATGTTACTCACGTGGATAGTATCAAACAGGTTGTTACATGGGCCAATGAGAATATGCAGTTGAGCAAACTAACCGATATCCGATGGATGGTGGAAGATGCGCTCAAGTTTGTTCAGCGCGAAGAACGTCGTGGAAATAAATACCAAGGAATAATTTTGGATCCACCTGCATTCGGGCATGGACCAAAAGGGGAGAAGTGGAAGTTGGAAGACAACATCGCTGAAATGATGGAGAATGTCTTGAAAATTTTGGATGAAAAAGAACACTTCCTAGTTTTAAATGCATACAGCCTCGGTCTTTCTGCGCTAGTGATTGAAAATCTCTGCAAGGACTTTTCGGGCAAGGATTTAAAAATCGGTGAATTGTATTTGCAAGCAAAGAGCGGTGTCAAACTACCACTTGGAGTATTTGGAAGATCATTCAGAACGAAATGATAAAATCAGAATTAGCCAATCAACTCAAGCGCTATAAGCCCGATCTTGAAAGAAGATGGGGAGTGAAGAGCATTGGTTTTTTTGATGATTATATCGACCATCACCATACCGCGAATTGTGAGATTAATATCCTTGTTGAATTTCATGAACCTCTTGGCTGGCGCTTTTTTGAAATGAAAGAATGGCTAGAGAAAAAGCTATTCATGCGTATTGACATTTGTACACCAAAGTCATTGAAGCCAGCTTTAAAAGAGGAGATTCTAAATCAAACAACCTTTGTATGATAAGAGCAAGAAGAAGATTTGATTTTTTCTTGTATGACATGGTTGAAGCCATGGACAGAATCTTATTCTATACTGAACATAAATCCTACGAAGAATTCATTGGGGACACTATGCTCAGAGATGCAGTCATCCGCAATTTTGAAATATTAGGAGAATCCATCAAACATATTCCATTTAAATTTCAACGTCAATACAAGCAAGTTCCTTGGCAGCACATGAACGCGATGAGGAATTTTATTGTCCATGAATATTTTGATGTGGATGATGAAATTCTTTGGGAAATCATTCAGCATGATTTGAAAGACAATCGTGCTGCGGTGAGAGGGATTATTGAAGAAAAATATTTGTAACGCTAAATGATAAATAAAAAGTACCCTAAATGGATCCTTGCAGGGGCGGTGGTTTTAACACTCAACGCATGCGGGGATGGTAATTCAGGAAATCCACAAGAACGATCTGAACGAACAAAAATGATGATTGCAAATGCCAAGTTAGCGCGTGACCCTCATTCTTACGCACAGCCAAATGAGGTGCGCGTTAAGCACTTGAATTGGGTAGCCTCGGTGGATTTTTCGGCAAAAGTCATTACCGCTACTGCCACTTATGACCTAGAACATATCACAGAAAAGAACGAGGTTATTTTCGATATGAAAGGACTTCAAATTGATGGAGTGAAGGTGGATGGTGTTCCCGCGAAATTTACTGTTGGAGCAGAAAAAGAATTTATAGGTGCTCCATTGATTGTTGAAATTACGCCAACGGCGAAGCAGGTATCAATATCCTATCGCACACCTCAAGGCGCTGAAGCTTTATTGTGGGTGGATGGAGAGTCTCCGTTCTTATTCACTCAGTCACAAGCGATTTTAGGAAGAACGTGGTTGCCATGCCAAGATAGTCCTGGACTTCGAATTACTTATGATGCACAAGTAACGGTTCCGAAAAACTTGATGGCTTTGATGTCGGCAGAGAATCCAATAAAGAAGAACGATACTGGTGTTTATTCATTTAAAATGGATCAGCCTATTCCAAGTTACCTGATGGCACTTGCAGTAGGGGATGTGGAGTTCCGGTCACTTGGTGATCGCACGGGAGTTTATGCGATTCCTTCCTTGATTGATGCCGCTGCATATGAGTTTGAAGACATGCAAAAAATGTTGGTAGCCGCAGAAAAACTCTATGGTCCTTACGTATGGGGGCGCTATGACGTTCTTGTATTGCCTCCGGCATTTCCATTTGGTGGCATGGAAAATCCGAAGCTGACCTTTGCTACTCCAACGATAATCGCAGGAGATAAATCGTTGGTATCGTTGATTGCTCACGAGCTAGCACATAGCTGGAGTGGCAATCTTGTAACCAATAGCACATGGGATGACTTCTGGATCAATGAGGGATTCACAGTATATTTTGAGGAACGTATCATGGAAGAAGTATTCGGTAGAGAGTACTCTGAAATGCTCGCTCAGTTGAGCCGTCAGGAGTTGGATGCTACGATCTCGGAGATTTCTGCAGTGAATGAGAAAGACACTTGGTTAAAGTTGTCATTAGAAAATCGTAATCCTGATGACGCCATGACTGATATTGCTTACAATAAGGGTTATTTCTTCTTGCGCTTATGTGAGGAGACCATCGGAAGAGAGAAGTGGGATATTTTCTTGAAAAAGTATTTTACAGAGCATGCTTTTCAGGTGATGGATACCGAGAAGTTTTTGGCTTACCTAAAATCCAATTTGGCAGCAGAGAAAATAGAGGAAAAGGTGAACATCAACGAATGGGTTTATGCTCCTGGAATCCCTGCAAATATCCCCAAGGTTCAAAGCGATAAGATGGAAAAAATTAAATCTGTTGCTGAAGAATTTGTGAGCCTGAAAATTATAGTGGGTGCCATCAAATGGAATGATTGGTCATACCAAGAAAAAGTGTACTTCATCACTTCTATAAAAGATGTGAGTGCCGCTCAAATGAAGGCTTTGGATAGAGCGTTCAATATAACTTCAACTAAGAATAATGAAGTGCTATTTGCATGGTTAGAACTAGCTATTCGTAAGAATTACTCTACTGCTTATGATGAATTAGAATCATTCCTTGTCGAAGTGGGGAGAAGAAAATTTGTAGCTCCACTTTATGAGGCGCTTGTTGAGACAAATCAAAAGGATTTGGCGGTAAAAATTTATACAAAGGCACGACCGAGCTATCATTCGGTTACAATCGAAACGATTGATAAAATGCTTGATTAAAATATCATTTCTTAGAAAAGAAAAGGGGCCGTCTTTCAAAGACGGCCCCTTTTTATTTTATGGGATTAAGCTTATCTCATCAAGGTTAAGTTTCCTTCGATATCTTTTCTTTCTCCTGTTGATTTAGATACCACGCGCGCTCTCCAAAGATATACTCCATCAGGAATGAAGTATTCACCGGTTAAACCGTTTCCTCCAACCCATGCGTCGTTCGGATCTGTTGTTTCGAAAACAATTTCACCCCAACGATTGAATACTTGAAGTTTGAATCTTGTATCATCGATGTCTGCACCATAGAGTTTCCAAACATCGTTTATACCATCCCCATTCGGCGTAAAGCCAGTAGGAACATAGTACTGGAAAATATCATTGACAGTGATGATATGAATATAAGTATCCGTGCAGCCGTTGTTATCTACAACTGTCAATAGTACAGGGTATTCGCCACCTTGGTCAGAAGGAAATTCAAATAATGGATTTTGTTCGTTTGAATAGCCAAGTGGATCAGTATAGTTGAACTGCCAATCATAAATAGCAATTTCACCAATAGTCATATCATACATCTGAATGCTAGTGTTTTGAATATCCGTTGGCTGCGGTTGGCCATAGAATTGCGCCTCTGGTGCTTGGTAGCTGAAGATGTAGTTGTCTTTATCCAATGTGTAAGAGCAACCAAGTGAGTTGGTCAACACAAGTGATACATCATATACACCAGGGCTTTGATATTGATAGTCAAAGTTTGGATTGTCTATCATAGTTGTACCATCACCAAGACTCCAGGCAGCGTTAGTGTACGAAGTAGGATCTGTGTCAATTGTGAATTCATAACCTTGCGGCCAGCAAGCGCGAGTTGTATCAGCGCTGAATTGTACATCAACAAAAGGCAATACTGTTGCATCGAAACAATTTGTGACACTTACGCCACACTGGTCTGTAACTTCAAGGCAAACGTTGCCACTTGCACTTGGTTCATAGCTCAAGCTCGCTTGAGTTGAAATGGTAGTTCCATTATAGGTCCAGTTGTATTGATAAGGTTGAACACCATCTTCAATGTCGTATAGATCTAAATTCAAAGAACCAGCCCAGCAAATAGTGGTGTCGTTTGGTATTTCAAAAGTCTGAACAGTAGATTCATTCAATGTAAGTGTAGCGAAAACAACACACTGTCCATTGTCAATATTATACTGGAAGTCACCAGCATTGTCAACTCCTGGAGTGAAAATTTCAGTCACGATGTTGCCTGCAGCATCTGTCCAATAACCACCTGTTACAGGGTTACCGTTCATTTCATCGAACATGTTGATTGGTGCACCATTTACACAGAAGTCTAGTTCAGTATCAGTACCCGGATTCGACAATGGGTCAAGAGATACAGTTACTTCGTCTGTGCTAAAACAGTCGGGGTGACCTACTGGATAACCGGTTAGTGTGAATTCAGTAGTTTGAGATAGGTTTACTACGTTTGGCTGCATTGCATTTGGATTGTCCAAAGGCTCTATAGGTGACCACTCCCAAGTGAAGTTAGGTCCTCCTGTAGTGCAGGAAACATCGTAGATCCATGAAGTTTCGTTGCCAGAATTGCAAGAGTTGATGAAATCACTGTTCAATGCCATGGTGATACATCCACTGTTTGCCTGCCAAGATTGCCCCGTCAAATCTCCTCCCACTCCTGCGGCTATAACAGGAGATGCCGTGTTGGGACCATCATAGAAAGTCAGATCATCCCAGAAGCCCTCAGTGGTTCCTTGCTGGAAGGTTATAACCATGGCTGTGCCATCTCCAGGTGAGTCAGAGCAATATGTCCACGTTGTGGATTCGTTATCGGTGTAACAATAGGTGTAGGTTCCAGCATCAGCACCACATGTGGGAATAGGCAATCCTTGGAAACCTCCAAGAAGTTGAACAACATCGCATGAGTAAGTCAAATCTGGACCAGCGCTTACAAATGGTGCTTGGTCAATTGTAACTGTGATTGTTGTGTCGAATTGACAACCAAAACTATTTTCAACGGTGTAAACGAAATCGTAGCTGCCAGGGCCTGGAGCTGAGAACACGATTGTGTCTGCATCCTGAGACATATAAGTGATATTTGGTCCTGACCAGTAACTACTGTCAGCATCCAAACCGATGGATGGTTGGAATGTAGTAATACCTGGGAATAACGCTGGGTTCAAATCAATTCCCCAGAAGAAAATATAGCCATTATCGGCAGCGAGGTTATCAGTAACACTGAACGTCCATGCTCCATTGAGAGGACAGCCCACAAGATCACATAAGTTACCTTGGGCCTCATAGCTTCCAGCTTCTAGTGATCCTCCACCGAATCCACCTGCATTTTCTCCCCACGTTCCATTTGTAGCATCTGGATCCCAAACATATGTATATCCAATTCCAGGGTCAGAGGCTGGGTCGTTGTCAATAGCCTCACCCAAAAAGGTACCGCCGCCACCATTCACTCCCCATTCAACAAGATTCACAATTGTACCATTAGGGCATGTGATGGAAATACCAAGGTCTCCCATGTAGCTATGTTCCATATTTACTGTGATACCTAAAAGGTCATTACATGATTCAAGAACTGCATCTGGTTCGAAGATGTCAAAGTTGATTGAAGAAGAGTAGGTGAAACCAGCACCGTCTGCTAGATATGTTGTTCCCGCTACAACTTGAGGAGGTAGAGATGACCACTGAGTGCTTGTAGCGGCGCCTACTAATGTTACATCTTCACCTAAGCAGGTGGCTTCATCAGCTAAAGTTGGGAATAATGGAATTGTAGATACCAGAACTTGAAGAGGATTAATGTTCAAACTCGAACATCCGTTATTATCAATAACTGCAAGCGTTACAACATACTCGCCGGCCTCGTCAAAACTGTGTGTTGCGTTGGCAGTATTTCCTTCCTGCACCGTGCCGTCATCGAAATTCCAGTTATAGCTTGCAATAGTAAATCCTGGCTCAGCAGTTGAACCAGCTGAGCTAAATGATACAGGGTCACCAATACAAACACTTACAGTTTGAACTGCTCCATTAGGAACAGGATTCGTAATTGCAGAGTTGGAAGTTGGATTCGCGCATGGGGTTGTGCAAGAAACAGCAGCTTCCCAGCCTGGAGAATTAGCATTGTCTGGACCATTGTCTTGGAAAACTATCGTCAAACATCCTGTAGCATTATTTACGGTACCTGTTACCTGATATCCTTGAAGGTCGCTTCCACCATATCCTCCGAGAGAAGCTGCATTTGTTCCGTCGCCATCATAAATGGTGAAACTATCGCTGTTTCCATTTCCAGGAGAAGTCTGTAATGCAAATGCTGAGAAATCAAGTTGAATTACATCACCAGGAGTGTCTGGACAAATTGTAATGGTGTAGTTTGTAGCTGTATATGCCCCGCCAACCCCGTCGTCTGTGAATATTCCACCACAAGCATTAAAGGTTCCATTGCTCATTGTGATCTGCTGACCAAATAAGCCAATAGAGGCAAAAACAACTGATAACAAAAGTAAAATTTTCTTCATTTCTAAATGCGAGTTAACCTAGACAAATATAGGACTCCAATTAGAATGAAACGGTTGCTTTCGTAGGATTATCTTAACAAAAGAATATGGCCGTCGTAAGTATACTTTATATCATATTCTTCATCCTGAATCTCTAGGTAATAGAGGTAGATAGAATCTTGGTTAAAGTACTCGCCATTTTGGTGCTCTCCTAACCACGCTTCATTAGGGTCTGTAGAAGTGAAGACAGGCTCTCCCCATCTATTGAAAATGACGATTTTGTAATTCAAATTGACGAATCCTTTCCCCTCAATTTTCCAGACATCATTAATACCATCTCCATCTGGGGTGAAGGTATTTGGGATATAGATGTCAATGTCATTGCGCACAGTTACTTGACGAGTAGTGCTATCAATACAACCAAATTGGTTGGATGCTACAAGCTCAACTAAATAAGTAGCTGCTGTCTCTGCTGGGAATGTAAACGATGTATCAGGGCTTGCGCTTGTTCCGAATTCTTGAAAACGATATTCGAAAATATTCGCATCAATCGAGGTATTGAAGAATTGGAAAGTCGTATTTGGAAGCAATATCTGTTCTTCAAATACATTGAAGCTAGCCAATGGCCTAGGGAAAACAAGAACTGGTGAGTTAGCAGTGTCGGTATAAACACAGCCAAACACATCGGTAATTGTAAGGATAGGATAATACTCTCCTTCCACTTGGTACTGATGATTGGAAGATCCCATGATGATGGTGCTATTGCCATCTCCAAATTCCCATTCCATCGAAGCAACATTTTGAAAAGCGGTATAATCTGATTGCATGCTTACGTTTAGTGGTTCACAGCCATTAGTGATAGGAACATCAAATGTTGCAGGAATGACTGGGTGTCTATTTACGGTGATACAGTCTTCAACTTCAAGTCCACATGCATCTCCTAAGGTCAGACAATACTCAACAGGGGTCTCGCCGACAACCACATCAAACTCAGCTGTGTTGTAAGTGCTTCCATCACTGCCAATCCAAGAATATACAAATGGCTCCGCACCACCAATAATGGTTGGAGGGTTGATGTGAATAGTAGCTCCAGCACATCCCAAATAGTTATTGGGTAGGGTCATGCCAAGTGTCGAATTAACTGTAACCAATACATCATCACTTACAGCACATTCGGGGAAACCAGTAGGATAGCCCGATAGAACATATAAGGTTGTTTGATCAATACCATCAAGCGTTGGTGCTGGGCTGCTGCTCGATGAAAGAAAGCCTGATGGAGTCCATTCCCATGTAAAATTGTTTGGATCAGCGCAGCCAACTTCGTATTGAAGCTCGTCTTGCCCGCCTGATTCACAAGAGTTACTGCCGTCAGATGTGATTTGCATGGTAATGCAACCGCTCAAATTAGTGGCGGTAAATGTCATTCCTGAAATATCTCCATCCATTGGCCCAGCTAATATTGGAGCTGCTGTTGTTTGGCCATCATAAAAAGTGATGTCATCAAAAAATACCTCAAGAGAACCTTGGGAGAAAGTTAACTCCATGACCGATACTCCATCTCCAGGAGTATCTGGACAAAAGGTTTCTGTATAGTTTTCATTTTCACCATAACAGAATGAATACGATCCAGCGTCTGCGCCGCAAGCTGGTGTTGGTTCATTCAAATATCCACCTTGAATTACCACTGGAGCACAAGCATAAGTGAAATCAGGCCCAGCAGTGATTTGAACTGGTTCATCAATAGTAATAGAGATGGTGGTGTCGCTTATACATCCAAAATTATTCGTTACTTCATAAGTGTACTCATAGGTACCTGGTTCGGTCAATGTCAATTCAATGATGTCAGCGTTAGGGTCAATGAATTCAAAGTTTGTTCCGGTCCAGTAAGAACTGTCCGCACCACCACCCGCAGTAGGGGTGAAAGTGGTTACTCCTGGGTAAAGTGCTGGGTTAAAGTTTATACCCCATGAAAAAATATAACCGTTATCGATTGGGATATTATCAGTTGCTGTGAATGTCCATGTTCCATTCAATGGACAGCCCACTAATGCACATAAATCTCCTTCTGGTTGATAGATGCCTGGAGGCACCGCGCCGTTTGGAAGAAGTGTAGACTCGTCAATAAAACCTAAAGTACTTGTCGAGCTCCAGCCGTAATCATATCCAACACCAATTGCAGCTGTTCCATCATCAATAGGCTCTCCCAAGTAGTCGCCGCCGCCATCGTTAGGATAAGTTTGAAGATCTACAATGGTTCCGTTTGGACAGCTAACTGTGAAACTCAAATCACCTAAAAAGCTGTGTTCAATATTTACAAAAAGCTCAAGAAAGTCTTCACAATTTTCCAAAACAGCATCACTGTCGAAAAAGTCAAACGTTATTGGGCTGCTGTAGCTAAATCCCGCACCATCTGCTAGTTCTGTAGTGCCAGCCACTACTTGAGGAGGTAAAGAACTCCATGTCGGATACTCAATATTCCCAGAATTTAAAATGATGTTTTGGCCGAAGCAATACTGTGTTCCTATTTGTGCTATTGAACTAAAATCGGGTTGAGTGCTCACGAGCACTTGCACAGGATTGACGTTTAAGCTTGCGCATCCATTATTATCAAGTACTGTCAAGGAAACTAAGTACTCACCCGGCTCATCAAAATTATAAGTTACCTCAGCACCACTTGTGTTATCCACAGTGCCGTTGTCAAAGTTCCACACATATTCTGAAATGGTAAATCCTGGCTCAGGAAACGAAGCGCTACCATTTAATGTGATCGGAGTTCCAATACAAGTAGAAATATTTCCACCCATTGGAGCAGGTGAAGGTGCGGTCACAGAAAAACCTGCAGTAGGATTAGCACACGGCGTTGTGCATTGAATATTTGCTTGAAATCCAGGTGAATTAACATTAGGAGTGCCGTTGTCTGTAAAAACTAATGTTAAACAACCGGTGGTATTATTGACTGTTCCTGTGACTTGCAGACCTTGCAATGAGTTTCCTGTGTTGTCACCAAGGCTCGCTTCATTCACATTATCACCATCAAAAATAGATAGGTAATCACTACTAGATGCATTTGGTGATGTTTGAAGTGAAAATGCTGTAAAATCAAGTTGTATAACATCCCCAGGAGTGTCTGGACAAATGGTCATCGTGAAGGTTTGATCAGGATAGGCATTTCCACCACCTGCATCGAAAAGCACCCCACTGCACGTTTGGATTGTAATGTTATCCAAACAATAATTACCAGGTACATCACAATCTTGCTGTGCTTGACTTTTAAAAAATGAACTTACTAAAACAACAACTATTAAAAATTTCTTCATTCCTTCATCAGGTTTTTTTAAAACACGCGCAAATTACTCCTAAATGGGTGACTACCGTACCCCAATAATGGTTGCAGTTATAAATTTTTCCATGAATTTTAGAATCCAATAATGATGGATATCTATCGAATCATCAGAACATGTCCTGAATAGACGCGATAATCAGCGATGAGGTCGATTTTTACTTTTACTTGCCAAGTATACACACCGTCCATGGCATAGTTCTCACCTCCGCGCACATCTCCCATCCAGCCTTGCTCGACATCATTTGATTTATAGACTACGGTTCCCCATCTATCTGTAATAATCAACTCGTAAGTAGAGTTTTCGAAACCACTCAAAATAGGTTTGAAGACATCGTTCAGTCCATCATTGTTTGGAGTAAATGAATTAGGAGCGAAGAACACATAGTCGTTCTCAATATATATTGATTTGCAAATGGTATCCAGACATCCAAAGGAAGAAGCTGTTTCTAAACAAACTTCAAAGTACTCGGCCTCCTCTGAAATGAATTCATGAGTAGGATTTTCCAATGTCGATGTTTCTCCATCTCCAAATGACCATTCATAGCTTACCGCATCTATACTCATGTTTTCAAACTCCACTTCATTTTGAATCAGAGTAGGGTTCTCAGGTGACCAAGAGAAATTTGAGATTGGGTAAGGATGAACGGTAATAGCTTGGGGGAATTCCCAACTTGCTTCACAACCTTCTTCACTTTGTGCAACAAATATTAAATCATAAGTACCTGCTTCATTTATAATGTAGCTCAATGAGTCGTTGTCCGATATCAATTCATTGCTCAAATACCATTGTCCAGATTCAAAATATTCGTGATCTAAATAAGGATTTAATTCTAACTCAAATGGAGTGCAGCTTTCTTGAAACTCCCATTCATAGTAGAGTTCTGGCAAGGGATGTACTGTAATGTTAGCGGTAGCAGATGTGGTGCAGTTGAAAGGATTTGTGGCTTGTAAAAAGATAGTAGCATCATTAGTTGGAGCAATAGTTTGTGTGGGCAAACTATTGTTTGGAAATAAAAGTGAAGGTCCCCAAATAAAGTTATAATTTCCTGCGGCATTCAAGGTAATCTCATCACCTAAACACAATTCAATTCCATCTGCCAACTGCACAATTGGTAATGGATTAATCACTACTGTTATGGAGTCAATATCATTACAAATGCCATCATCAATGGAAACAAAATACTCTTGCGAAATAGGTTGCAAAGTATTGTTCTCAATACTTACTGTTGGGCTCGAAGCATTAATGTTTGAGAGGTTGTTTGAAGGATACCAAATGTAGTTTACTCCTGGAAGTTCACTTGCGCCTATAGCAATCGGTGCCTCACCAGAACAAATTGGTAATGCATTTCCGGCCTCTGCAATAATTGGAGTTCTAATTGTCACAAGGTGCTCGCTTTCGTCTAAGGGACAACCAATATTTGCAGGTAATTGATAGATGTATATTCCGGAATTTAATAGTGCTGGATCTATAATTGAATTAGCAAGTTCGTTAGTTCCAAAATACCATAGACCAGTCTGATCAATACTGTTCGAAAGCAAGTCATTTAAATTAAGCAACTCATTATCACCACAAATTTCAATGGATGAGTCAAGACCCGCATTGATACTATCAGAAACATTCAATTCTAGGGTCACGATGTTGTCTGGACATGACCCGTTATCATTGCTTATGTAGTTAAAATCATACTGACCTGGAATTGAAATAGGAACTGGAGTAGCGACAGCTCCTCCAAGTTGGTTCCACCATTGTCCTAATCCCATCTCACCGTTCGTAAGAAAAGGGTCTAACTCAAATGGGGTGTCAGTGATACACACATTGACGGAATAATTTTGATCCGCAAACAAAGGAGCGTTAACGGTTATCTCGGCTTGTGCTTGAATGTTAGGACAAGCATTATTAGAAAGCGATGTGATTGTCAAATTTTGAGTTAATCCGGTCGCCGGATCAAAAATGGAGGAGACAATATTTCCATTAGCGTCCGACCATTCAGGGAATGCGATGCCAGGGTAGTATGAGTTTAAATCTACTGAATTATCAATTGTGCAGTATTCCAGGGATATATCTTGTGGTGTATTAGGGGGGCTTACAATTCCTATTGTGAAATTTGCAATATCAGTCGGACAGAATACTCCCGCTACTTCATAGGTTAATGATATGAGTTGGCTAAATGAAATATCTGTGAGATTTGAAAATGAATTTTGAGTTAAGTCAAAGAAATTGCCTGTATTGCTTCCGCCATTAACTAGTGATACTAAATTGAGTGGTGTAGAGGATTGGCAAAGCTCTATGGTTACGTCACTGCCGGCATTCGGCGGTAATTCTTCTTGAATGGTTAGCTGCGCGCCTGTTTGGCTGCAACCAATATTTGGGAAGAGATAATTGTAAATACCTGGCTGAGCAGTCAGTGGATTATAGGTGTTGCTGACCACTTGGTTGGCTGCATTTCTCCAGACACCGCCTGAACTAGGTGATCCATTGAGGGCTGCGGTCATATCGAATGAAGGACTATTAGCGCAGACAGTTAGTGAGCTTGGCTCACCCGAAGGATCGTTCGGTGTGTATGCAATGTTTACTTCGGCTTCTTGCGTTTGACAAGGAACTAATGCGCTAACAACATAACGGTAAACGCCAAGCACGTCAGTAGCTGGGTCAAAAATATTATCCGTCGGGGTATTATTCGGTCCATACCAAGTACCGTTGTTATCAGGAGTTCCACCCAGTTGATTGAAAAGATTAAAGGGTGTGGCATTATCACAAACAATGAGACTAGCATCACCACCAGCATCAGGGGTGACATTCACGTCAATAACTAATGTATTAAAAACAGGATTGCAACCTGGTACATTGTCTATCATATACACGAATGTGCTGCTTGGAGTAGTAGCCGGATTAAAAAATCCGCTTACCGTATTGCCAGAGGCATTGAGCCATGTTCCTCCATAATCTGGATTACCATTTAGAAAATCCGTCATGAAAAATGTATTGTAAGTATCGCAAATAAGAATGGTGGTTTGTAGCCCTGCGTTTGCATTTTGAATTTCATTGACAAGAACACCAGTGGTTACAATGCATCCTGCTATGCTTTGTGAATAGGAGTAAATGCCGCCATTTTCAACTAGAGGATTATATACTCCATTAAAGGTTGTTCCATTGGGGCGCCTCCATATTCCACCTGCTGAAAATGCACCAAGGAAGGTTGTCAGGTTAACACTACCACTTGTAGAGCAGATGTTAGCGGTGTTAGCTGTTCCTATTCCAGCACCTATAGCATTTACTTGAATGAATGCTTGAGTGGAGCCGAGTGGAGAAGTAGCGGTAACTAAAAAGATCGACCCACATAAATTATTCATTGTAAGACTTCCGTTCGGATTTCCTGCATTCAATATAACTGAGCTAGAAAAGTCTTGAACTTGAAAAGTGGTTGGGGAACCCGGATAAGGGGAGTAGGTAAAACTTCCGTTGCAATTGCAGCTTGATGATGCCGGCACAACAGTGACCTGAGAATGGGCAGTTTGTCCGACTAGGACGAGGATAGCACTAATTATCAAATAGATAATTCTCATGGGTGTTTAGGTGCACGGATTAGGTGGTGCAAAGGTACAAAAAAGGAGTTATCAACACGTGTTAATAACTCTGGCTTAGGCAAAAAAAATCCCGACAGGACGTCGGGACTCTTTTTTGGTTTATTGGTTGGTTTTGGTTAAGGAAGAATCGTTACTATGCCGCTGAAGTATTTCTCTTCTTTGGTGGTGTCGTTATAAATGATCACAATCCATGGATACTGATCACCAGCTACAGCAGTGGTGCCAGATGGAAGTGTTCCGTCCCATCCTTTGGATTTGTTTGTTGTTTCGTATATTGGTTTTTCACCATTGTAGATCGTCAATTTGAATTGAGACTTACCTTGTTTGAGTCCTTCAGGCATAAAGACATTTGTCTTTGGGCTGAATTTTTCAGGGGCCATCAAATTGTAGTCTTGGTTGATGTGAATATACTTCACTTTGCTGTCAGAACATCCCCACTCATTAGAGACTTCAAGCGCAATCATTTGCTTGCCTCTATCTGTGTACGAGCGGATAGGGCTGATCACCTTTGATGTTGACCCGTCTCCAAATTTCCAGTTATAGCTTGTAGCGTTTTCGCTAGTGTTGATGATTTTTACTGTTGGTTCTTCACTTGCACTGTTAACGAAATCCCATTCGAACTCAGCATTTGGAGCTGGGTGAATCGTGATAAGGTCGTTCATTACAGTAGTATTAATCTGACCATCTTTCTTCGAAGTGATAGAAAGCGAAACGTCGTAAACACCTGGCTTCACATACTTGTGCTTTGGATTTGGCTTATTAGAGAAGTTACCATCACCAAAGTTCCAAAGGTAGCTACCTTCATTTGGACCGTTTACGGCGTTGAAATCAATTTCGCCGCCAGCGCAGGAAGTTGAAACGCTTGGTCTTACCGAAAGGGTAGTTGATGTTTTTGGTACAACAACCTCATTCATTTGCGAGTCATTATCAGCAAGAATGTTTTCCGTTGGAATAGCTGAATCAGTAGAATTACTTGAAGGCGACACATTCGCTGCAAGTGGAGTAAGATTTACAGTGTTGCTTCTATTAGTAGTCGTGTTGTTAGAAGTAAGATTAGAATCAACAGTGCTGTTCTCGATAGAAGACGTTGAGTTAGATACTCTTGCGGTTGATTCAAATCGAGCGATACCGTGACCTTTCTTGGCATCTATTAGATTAAAGCTATACTTATATAGAATAAAAGAGCCGATAGCAGAGAAGAAACAAGCAGCTACAAGAGCGACCACCCAAGTATTGGCAGCAGCTCCGTTGCCATTCATTCGGTTTTCAAGATCGTTCCAGCTACTAGCTTCGAATGGTAATTCGTAGTGCTCTAGAGATTCTCGTACTTTATCCTCAAATGGGGTAAACTTATTACTCATTCGCGTTGCCGTAGTTCTTTAAAAGTATCTTTTTCATATTGCGTTTGGCTTTCGCAAAATTGCTTTTGGAAGTCCCTACACTAACTCCTAATGCATCAGCAATATCCTGATGCGTGTAATTTTCAAAAACGTAAAGGTTGAAGACCGTTCTATAAGCCGGTGATAACTGTTGCATAGCTTCAATTATCTGATGAGGTTTGAAATCGTATTGGTCTTGTTCAGCCAATTCTTCTTCTTCGATTTCATCTTCCCATTCTTCCGCACTCATGGCGTCATTCATAAGTATGAAGTCATTTTTAGACTTTCGAAACCTATCGATCGAAAGATTAACCATGATCCTTCTTACCCAACCTTCAAATGACCCCGACCCTGAATATCTTTCCATATTTTGGAAGACCTTTATAAAGCCTTCTTGGAGGACATCCATAGCCAAGTCTGAATCCCGTGTATAACGAAGACAAACAGCCTTCATTTTTCCGTAAAGAAGCTTATAAACAGCCTGTTGCGACCTTCTGTCTCCTTGGAGACAGCCGTCAATTAGCTGTTTAAATTGCTTGTCTTCACTCACGGAATTCAATGTTTAGACGGCACCCATTGAGAATGGTTGCCACTTACAAATGTAATTGTTCCTACTTTTTTTCAAAATATTATGTAAAATGTCTCGTTATGAGGCGCTTTACTTTTTTAAAAACATTTCCTCCACTAATTTCGCAGCATGAATAAAAGGGTCGTTGTCGGATTATCTGGAGGGGTCGATTCAAGCGTAGCCGCTTATCTTTTGCAAGAGCAAGGTTACGAAGTAGTTGGCATATTTATGCGCAATTGGCACGATGAATCTGTGACTATCAATAATGAGTGCCCTTGGATTGATGATAGCAACGATGCAATGTTGGTCGCGGAACATCTCGGAATTCCTTTCCACGTGCTCGATTTGAGCAAAGAATACAAGGAAAGAATCGTGGACTATATGTTTCGCGAATACGAAATGGGGCGAACTCCTAATCCTGATGTACTCTGCAACAGGGAGATTAAATTTGATATTTTTCTAAAAGCCGCACAAAATCTCAAGGCTGACTTTGTAGCAACAGGCCATTATTGTCAGAAATCTGAATTTTCGGATGCAAAAGGCAAGGTGATTTACCAGCTTTTGGCAGGAGCTGATCCTAATAAGGATCAAAGTTATTTTTTATGTCAGCTTTCACAGGAACAGCTTTCACAGGCGCTATTTCCAATAGGCCATCTTCAAAAGCCTCAAGTAAGAGAGATTGCGAAAGAAATTGGTTTACCAACCGCTGAGAAAAAAGATAGCCAAGGGCTTTGCTTCATCGGAAAGGTAAAGCTTCCTACATTTTTGCAGCAACAGCTTCAGCCAAAGGCTGGAGAAGTGGTAGAGGTTCCAGCTGATGGGGCTCTATTCACAATATATGATCGTCCCGTTTTGACCTTCGAAGATGCAGTTGTTGCCTCAAAACCTCATGTGTTCTCTAATGTGCCTACAAAGAAAGTTGGTACCCATAACGGGGCTCATTATTACACCATAGGTCAGCGCAAAGGTCTTGGTGTAGGGGGAAAGGCCGAGCCTTTATTCATAGTGCATACAGATACTACCGAAAATAAAGTATACACGGGTCAAGGAGAAAACCACCCAGCCTTATACAGAAGAGGGTTGTTTATTCCCAATTCTGATATTCATTGGATTAGGCCCGACTTGGAGCTTAAAGTAGGGGAAAGGGTTTGCTATAAATCTCGTATAAGATATCGACAAGAATTAGTTGGTGCTGAGTTGTTTAAGGTAGAAGAAGGGCTTCATGTCATTTTCGATGAGCCGCAGCGTGGAGTGGCCTCTGGTCAATTTGCAGCTTGGTACCTTGACAATGAATCAATAGGCAGTGGTGTCATTTCTTAACAAAGTGCAACTTTTTTGCATACTTAGTTGTCTTTCAAGGAAATTGAATATATTAGCATAGCCAAAATCGCCCTTAACCAACCCTATATGAAACCAAATTTACTCTTAAGAATAGCTGCACTGTTAGTGTTTGTTGTTCAATCGACAGTTGCTTTCTCTCAATTGCCTGGGGAAAGTTGTCAAACAGCTCAACCTCTCGCAATTCCTTCTATTAACACAGGACCTTTCGAGGATAATTGGTACGTAATCGAGCCAACGGAAGCTGGACAATACTTGATTTCAATGTGTGCACTCAACACTTGCGATACACGCTTGTGGTTGTACTCTTCTTGTCCATTATCAGAAAATGATAATACTTTTTTGTTAGCGAGCAATGATGACGGTTGCGGCCTTCAATCACAGCTCAATGTTGCACTTTTACCCGGAAATACCTACCTCTTAAGAGTAGGAGATTTCGGAACATCTTGCGCTGGATCGGTAACTTTCCAAATTGAAAGCTATCAGGTTACTGCAGGTTGCACTAATCCTTTAGCTTCAAACTTTAATCCTAATGCTAACGTTGAGGATGGCTCTTGCATCATACCTGGATGTACCGATGCTTCAGCTCTAAACTACAGTTATCAAGCAACTCAGGATGACGGTTCTTGCGAGTATTGCAGCGGAACTGGTTCGGTAATCGGAGATTTTTACCTATGTACCTTCTCTAATGGATATCAATTGGAAGTTGAGATTTTCGACTCAAATGGTAATTCTGTTGCTGAGCTTTTAGGTTCAAATGGCGCTATTCAACACGCTGATATTTGTCTTACACCTGGTGAATGCTACACTGCGGTGATGACAAATAATACTGGCCCTCTAGGATGGTACAATGGTTATTTTTGGATCAATGGAAATGGTATTCAATATATAAATGATGCTCTTTCTGCTAATGCACAAACGGAGTCTGTTTTATTTAGCATTGACGGTACTTGCGGACCTATTTCAGGCTGTATGGACCCAAATGCTGACAATTATAACTCTGAAGCAGTATTGAGTGATGGCTCATGTGTATATAGTGGCTGTACAGATCCAAATGCATTGAACTTTGATTATACTGCAACTTTTGATGATGGATCTTGCGAGTATTGCGCAATCAATGGAACAATAGCTTCTCTTTATGTTTGCGCTTTCGGTAATGGCGAGCAATTAGAACTTCAGATCTTAGATGGTGACGGCAACGAGGTTATTTATGTCGACAACTTGACAAGCGGAGCTATCGAATATTTCAATGTTTGTCTCTTACCCGGCACATGCTACACTGTTAATATGATCAATAATGCTGGACCTTACGGCTGGTATGGTGGATACTATAACATAGGTGTAAATGGAGTGCAATTATCTGGTACTTCTCTTTCTTCAGGTCTTCAGTATGCATCTACTATCTTCTCGATTGACGGAACTTGCGGACCGGTAATTATACCAGGATGCACAGATCCAGGCGCTCTAAACTACAACTTAGAAGCTACAATTGAAGATGGATCATGCCAATATCCATATTATGGATGTACAGACCCAGTTGCTTTGAACTATGATCCACTTGCTACTGAAAATACAGGCTGCATATATGCTGAAGATTGTTTCCAAAACATGGTAACATTTACTCTAGGAGGAAGCTATTGGTTGCAAGAAATGTCATTCGCTGTGTATAATGAAAATGGCGAAATGGTAGCTTACAGCGCTTCTGGTACTACTTATGTTTGCCTTGGTGACGGATGCTATACTGTAATGATGTTCGACTCTTTCGGAGATGGATGGGATAATGGAACGCTCGAGGTTACTGCAAACGGTCAGTGGGTGGCTTCACTCAATTTGATCAACGGATTAGAAGGAACTGCTGCATTTGGATTGAACACAGAAGGTTGCGGTCCTGCAATCTATGGTTGTACAGACGCAACAGCATTCAACTATAATTACTATGCGACTGAAGATGATGGCTCTTGTATCTATCAAAGCGATTGTACTGAAGAGTTCATTAGCGTAGTTCTTCAAACGCAAATCTGGGGTTCTGAGGTTGGATTCTCATTACTGAATGAAGACGGAGAAATCGTATTGTTCGGAGAGAATTTCGGAAGCTGGGAAACAAACGTAGTTTACGGATGTGTTCCAAGCGGATGTTACACACTTGTAATGGAAGACACATGGGGTGATGGTTGGAATGGTGCTTATTACGTTCTTTCTGGACCAACTTCTTATAGCGAAGGAACATTGGATTGGGGTTCTGAAGGTGCAAACCTTGTAGGTATCAACTCAATGTGTTCTGACGTTGAAGGATGCACAGATTCAACTGCGTTAAATTATAATTTCTACGCCTCATTTGATGATGGGTCATGCGTTTACAATGACAACGCTGGTTTTATCATGAATCCATCTTACGAGTTTGATGTGGCTCTTTATCCAAACCCAACCGGAGGCAATATGGTACTTGAAGTAACAGACGTACAACAAGAAGAGGGCATCCGTATGAAGATCATCGGAATGGATGGCTCACTTGTTCGTGAAGAGTTCATCAAGACTACAGACACCGCTTACAGAACTAACCTTGATGTTTCGTTCTTGTCAGCAGGCTACTATTTCATGCAAATCCAAAATGGAGATCAAGTAAAGACGCATTCATTCGTGAAGCAATAGACTTGACGGAATAATATTCAATAAAAAAGGCGGTTTTGACCGCCTTTTTTATTGCTGAATTAAATCGTTTCTGAAATCTTATAGTCGTTTCGTTTGACAGAGTTTCTAGCGATGAGTTCGCCGATGAAACCTGCTAAGAAGAATTGGCTTCCGATAATCATTGCGGTAAGAGCTATATAGAATATTGATTGGTCTGCAATATTCTTCTCGTATGAATCATTCAAGAGTGCCCAAACTTTATTTCCACCAATCCATGTAAATGCTCCGAGGCCTACGATGAACATTAGCAATCCCAAGGAGCCGAAGAAGTGCATTGGTTTTTTTCCAAATCGTGAAATAAAGGTAATGGTCAACAAATCAAGAAAGCCGTTGATGAATCGCTCTAAACCGAATTTAGAGGTGCCATATTTTCTTGCTCTATGCTCCACCACTTTTTCACCAATTCTATGAAATCCCTCTTTTTTTGCCATTACAGGGATATAGCGGTGCATCTCTCCAAAAATCTCAAGGGCCTTTACCACATTGCTTCTATAAGCTTTGAGACCGCAATTGAAATCATGTAAATAGATGCCGCTCATTTTGCGTGTTGTCCAATTGAAGAGCTTGGTTGGAATCGTTTTTGAAATTGGATCGTATCTTTTTTTCTTCCAGCCACTCACAAGATCATATCCATCTTCGAGAATCATTCTTCTCATTTCTGGAATTTCATCGGGAGAGTCTTGAAGATCTGCATCCATCGTCACTACGACTGCTCCTTCTGCCATATCAAATCCTACATGCAGCGCAGCACTTTTTCCATAATTGCGCTGAAAGCGAATAGCCTTTACGGCATTATCAGATTTTTTTAAAGTGCTAATGACATGCCATGACTGATCAGTAGATCCATCGTCAATGAAGATAACCTCATAAGAAAGTTGATGATCATTCATTACTTTCTTAATCCAGCTATGAAGTTCGGGAAGCGATTCCGCTTCGTTTAACAATGGTATTACAATGGAGACATCTGTCATAGTAGAAAAAATGATGGTGAAAAGCTGTTATAACATGCCTTTCAGCAAAGGTATACGGGATGTGCAAGAATAATATTTAAATGGATATAAATATTAAACTTTCGATATTTGAAAAAAGTACTCTACATTCGCGCCCGAAAGGCAAGTCTTATACGACCAGCTCCCGCCCAATCCTCCAGGGTCGGAAGGCAGCAAAGGCAGGTGGTTGTAGCGGTGCGATATAAGGTGCTTGCCTTTTACTTTTTTTCTTTTCTCGTATGAACGATAAGATTAACGTAGCGACATATAGAAATAGAGCTTATCGAAAGAAAAAAGTGCTCACAGCTTTTCTCAAAAAGCTAGTCAAAAAGAATATTCCTCAACTTAGTAAGTACACGAAGGCTGCCGAAGCGGAAGCTTGGAAGCAAATTGATTGTCAGAAATGTGGCAATTGTTGTATGACCATGACTCCAACTTGGAAGAAATCAGAGGTCAAGAAATTGGCTGCGCGACTGGGTATGACTTACACTGAGTTTTATGATAAGTGGTTATATACCGAAGAGTCGACAGGAGATATCATGAATGCCTCAACGCCTTGTCAGTTCTTCGATGTAGCGAATGGTCTTTGTACTGTATATGAATTACGCCCACACGATTGTGCGACATTCCCGCATTTGTATAGAAAAGATTTTAAAGATCAAATCGAAGTCTACACAGCGAATCTTCACCGCTGTCCTGCAACACTCGTTGCCATCGAGCAACTCCAAAAAATTATTGAATCGAAATAGTGGTGGGGACTTTTCCTCATTCGCTTGTAAACAACTGATGACGATACACAACTAGTAGGTGGATTAATCGTTACTTTTGTATCATACTAAAAGGCGAGCATCGTGGAATCAGAAAGAGTTATCTTATCAGCAAGTCAAAAAGCGCTTCGCATCAATCTCAACCCAGAGATTTATGGGACATTTGCCGAGATTGGTGCAGGTCAAGAGGTTGTTCGACATTTCTTTCGTGCAGGTGGAGCCAGTGGCACCATAGCAAAAGCCATGAGTGCTTACGACAAAGATTTCAGTGATGCGATTTATGGTAAAGAGGAGAAGGGGCGATATGTATGTAAGCCGCGTCTAGTTAACATGCTGAACCATGAATACAAACTCATGGAGGTTCGATTAGACCGCAAAGATCATTCGAATAAAAAATTCTTCTCTTTCGCAGACACTTTCGCAACAATCAACTATTCCAAGACCATTCAAGGTCATGGGTGGATGGGGGTGAAATTCCAAACGGATCCAAACAAAGAGCCGAATGTGGTGATTATTCACGCAAGACTTCACGAGCCGGATGCATTGTTGCAGCAAGCTTCTGTTGGCATATTGGGTGTAAATCTTCTCTATGGGTGCTACTTTTTTTACAATAAGCCTAAAGAACTTCTTTTGAGCTTGTATGATGAAATCGGACGCGATCAGGTTGAGATTGATATGATCCAAATGACGGGGCCTGATTTTGAGAACGTAGACAATCGCTTGCTTTCACTTCAGCTTGTAAAAAATGGAATGACAGACGCGGTTATTTTCTCGCCAGATGGCAGAAACCTTCAAGCAGCGGATGTACTTTATAAGAAAAATATCTTAGCGATTCGAGGAAGCTTTAGACCTGTTACAAAGGTGAATATTGATATGATCATGAAAGGCATGAAGCTTTTTGAAAAAGAGCATCGTGTGGTTCAGGATGATATCCAAGTTTTATTCGAGATTACTTTGAATAATCTTCGTGCTTCTGGAGATATTGATGAGCAAGACTTCTTGGATAGAGCTGATATTCTATGCTCCTTGGGTCAAACCGTGCTCGTTTCAAACTATTCGAAGTATTATAAACTAGTCGAATATTTTTCAAAATATACTTCAAAGAGAATGGGGATAATCATGGGTGCGAATATGCTCATGGAGTTATTCAATGAAAAATACTACCGCGATATCAATGGGGGAATACTCGAGGCATTTGGTATTTTATTTAGCCGAGATCTGAAGATATACCTCTACCCATGGAAAGACAGTGAAACGGGGCAAATGATTACTTCGAAGAACTGTCCGATTCACCCACGTCTAAAGCCATTGTTTGACTATTTGTGCTACAACAAGCGTTTAATGGATATTGAAGACTACAATCCTGAAGTAATAGATATTTACTCGAAGGATGTGTTGGACATGATTAAAAACGGATATTCTGGATGGGAGGAAATGGTGCCAACATACGTTGATACGATTATCAAAGACAATCGCTTGTTTGACTATGATCCAGAAACCAAGCAGAATCCAAACTATACTCCTCCAAAAGATAGAGTGAAGGAACAACGCGTGAATCCGTTCTAATTAGATTTCGTCTAGCCTGAACACCTGGTCAAGTTTTATACCCTTCTCTGTATTAGTAACAGTGCAGCACTCATTTACGCTGTCATGTTCTAGCACAAGCACATACCCATTATCCGCAGCTTCTTTCAGAAATTTTCCTTTCTCCTCCAATGTAATAAGGGGACGAGTGTCATAACCCATTACATAAGGCAAAGGAATATGGCCAGTGCTAGGAAGCAGATCGGCCATAAAACAAATCGTCTTTTCTTTGTATTGGATTCGTGGAATCATCATACTGTCTGTATGTCCGTCGACGAAGGTGATTCCAAAGCCGAGCTCAGATTGATCCATCTTATCTGCGGATCTATTTAAGAATTTTAATTGTCCGCTTTCTTGAATTGGAAGGATGTTTTCAGATAGAAAGCTTGCCTTTTCTCTAGCATTCGGAACTGTCGCCCATTGCCAATGACGCTCGTTTGTCCAGAAATTGGCATGTGCGAAAGCAGGACGATATGCCTCTTTTGATTTATCGAACTCAATTGCACCGCCACAATGATCGAAATGCAAGTGGGTAAGAAAGACATCCGTAATATCTTCTCTCTTAAAACCTAATTTATGCAAATTTGAATCGAGTGAGTCATTGCCATGCAAGTAGTAATGACTGAAGAATTTTTCACTTTGTTTATTGCCAATACCAGTATCAACAAGGATCAGACGATTGCCATCTTCGATGAGCAAGCTTCGCATAGCCCATGTGCACATGTTATTCTCATCAGCAGGATTTGTTTTTTGCCAGATTGACTTTGGCACAACGCCAAACATTGCGCCCCCGTCTAATTTGAAAAAGCCTGTGTTTACTGTGTGTAATTTCATAACAAATATGTTTCTTCTGCACGAATGTAAAGCAATCTACAACTCGGTAATTCGTATTTTTGCCGGCATATTAATATTTTGGAAAAAATGGAGTTGACTCCTTTAACAGCGATTTCCCCTGTAGACGGGCGTTATAGAAAGCAAACAGAACAGTTGGCTGGGTACTTTAGTGAGTTTGCACTGATTAAATACCGCGTGTGGGTAGAGATCGAGTATTTCATTGCTCTTTGTGAAATTCCATTGGAACAATTAAAAGATGTTCCAACATCTGTTTTTCCAGAATTGAGAAAGATATACTGGACCCTCTCAGAAGCAGATGCAACAGCTATTAAGGATTTGGAAAAAGTGACCAATCATGATGTTAAGGCTGTTGAGTATTTTATCAAAAAAGAATTTGATCGTTTAGAGTTGTCGAAGTACAAGGAGTTTATCCATTTCGGCTTGACTTCTCAAGACATCAATAATACCGCTATTCCAGCATCATTCAGAGACGCGGTTGAGGAGTCATACATTCCCGCAGTTGATCGAATCATAGAAAAATTGGTGAATCTTTCGACAGATTGGAAGGATCAGTCTATGTTGGCTCGAACACACGGACAGCCAGCTTCACCAACGAAACTCGGTAAAGAAATTTATGTATTTGTAGAGCGTTTAGATGAGCAGTTGGAGCGACTTGAAGAAACACCTTATTCAGCAAAGTTTGGTGGTGCTACCGGTAATTTCAATGCACATCACGTAGCTTATCCGCAGATAGATTGGGTTGATTTTGCGAATAAGTTTTTATCAGATAAATTAGAATTGAAGCGTTCTAAGATTACCACTCAGATTGAGCACTACGACAATCTTGCTGCTTCATTTGATGCTATCAAAAGAACGAATACGATACTCATCGACTTGTGTCGTGATATATGGACATACGTGTCTATGGATTACTTTAAACAAAAGACCAAAGAAGGAGAGGTTGGTTCATCTGCAATGCCACATAAGGTAAATCCAATCGATTTTGAAAATGCTGAAGGAAATTTAGGTGTAGCGAATGCGCTCTTAGAACACTTCGCGTCGAAGTTACCAGTGAGTAGATTGCAGCGGGATTTGACAGATAGTACCGTACTCCGAAATATTGGTGTGCCTATGGCTCATACCATCATTGCTTTGAATTCAATTGAAAAAGGCTTAGGCAAACTTTTATTGAATGAAAGTGCATTGAAAAGAGATCTTGAAAATAACTGGGCAGTTGTAGCTGAGGCTATTCAAACCATTTTGCGAAGAGAAATGTATCCAGAGCCATATGAAGCTTTAAAAGCACTCACTCGTGGTAAGGCTTCTATCGAGCACAAGGATATTCAGGAGTTCATAGAAACACTTGCTGTTGATGAAAAGGTGAAGGCAGAATTGAGGGTGATTACACCTTCGAATTACACAGGAATTGACATGCTGACATCGGAACTACCACAATAATTGATGAATAAATTCCGCGACATATTTCGATTAGTAAGTCCTTACAAAAGTGATCTTATCTCGAATATCATATTCAACGTTCTGAATGCGATTTTTTCATTGTTCACTTTTGGAGCATTGGTGCCTTTCTTGAAGATTTTATTTGGAACAGATAAAGCTCCGGAGCCACCTGCTGATACAGCTGGTCTTGTAGCTCATTTGTGGTATGACTTGAATGTTCAATTATTTGAATACATCAAGATGAATGGCCAAGGTAGAGCATTGATGTGGATGTGTCTAACGATTGTGGTACTTGCTCTTTTAAAGAATATTGTTGGGTATTTAAGTATGTTGAGTATCGCTAAAATTAGAACTGCTGTCAGCAGAGATCTTCGAGAGAATATGTACGCGAAAATATTGCGACTGTCCATGTCTTATTTTTCAAATGAAAGAAAAGGAGATATTATTTCTCGAATGTCAAATGATGTAACTGAGATTGAGTTTTCTGTTATAGGCGCTATCGAGGCAGTTATTAAATCACCCATTCTCATCATCTCTATGATGGTGACATTGTTTTTGATCAGTTGGAAGCTCACAATATTTGCACTCATCTTTTTACCCGTGAGCGGTTTCTTAATTTCAGTCATTGCGAAAAGTTTGAAGAATGCTGCCAAGCGCGGAAAAGGAAGTATGAGTGATCTAACTTCTATCATTGATGAAACACTGGCTGGAATTCGAATCATAAAAGTATTCAATGCAGAAAAGCAATTCAAAAATCGTTTCGATAGAAATAACGACTTCTTCTATCGCTTGATGCACAAGCTTTATAGAAGAGAGTACTTGAGTTCACCGATGAGTGAATTCATTGCGCTAACCGTTATTTCTGTCATATTGTATTTTGGTGGAAGTGTTGTAATCGCACGTGAGATGGAAGGGGAGTTGTTGATTTATTATTTGGTAGTTTTTTCCCAAATTATTCCTCCTGCGCGTGCTTTATCAGATGCTATTTTCAAAATCAGTAAGGGACACGTATCTCTAGTTCGAATCAACGAAGTATTAGATGCGCCAGAAACAGTTTCAGATGAAAATGGAGCTATTGATCTGGAAGAGTTCAAAGAAGAAATTGAATTCAAAAATGTTCGTTTTGGTTACCAAGATAGAGAGGTCATTAGAGGTATTGATTTGAAAATAAAGAAAGGCCAAACGGTTGCATTGGTTGGAGCAAGCGGCGGTGGTAAGTCTACCATTGCGTCCTTGTTGGCAAGATTTTATGATCCTACTTCTGGAGAAGTGTTGATTGACGGAATTCCAATTACAAAATACAAGGCTGAATCCATTCGTCATCACATGGGGTTTGTTTCTCAAGACAGTATTCTCTTTAATGAAAGTGTAAGAAATAATATTGGTCTTGGTAGCAACGGTGTTCAGATGGAGCGAGTAGAAGCTGCTGCTAGAATTGCCAATGCAGAAGAGTTTATTTTGCGCCTTGAAAATCAGTATGACTTTGTTGTTGGAGAAGGTGGGAATAAGCTGAGCGGAGGACAGAAGCAGCGTCTTGCAATAGCGAGAGCATTATTTAAAAACCCTCCAATTCTTATACTTGATGAGGCAACCAGTGCACTCGATACACAAAGTGAAAAACTAGTTCAGGATGCCATCAATAAATTGATGGAAAATAGAACATCTCTTGTGATTGCGCACCGCTTGAGTACAATTCAGAAAGCAGACAGAATAGTTGTTATTCAGAATGGAGTAATTGCTGAGCAAGGAACTCATGAAGAGTTAATGGCTGCTGCTGGTGTTTACAAAGCGTTGGTAGATATGCAGAACTTTGGTTAATTATCGCAGAACCAAAACGCTGCCATAAATCTGAATGTTTTCAGTAATCGGAAGACCTTCCAAGTCATAAGCCGTAATCACAAAGCTATATACACCGTCTTGGACATAGTAGTCATTTTTGCCTCCTGTCCAAGCTTGGTTGATATCGTTAGATTCATAAACGACATCTCCCCAACGGTCGAATATTGAGATATGAAAATCTCCAATTCCAGTTCCTATTATTTGCAGTACATCATTGACGCCATCACCGTTAGGTGTAATAGAATTGGGAACATATAAAAACGTACATTCCACAGTTACTGTAACATCATCTGTTGCGAAGCACCCGTTTTGCTCGGCTTGTGCTGTAAATGTTGTCGTCTGTGTAGGATTTGCTTGAACGTATGTCTCAGTAATTGTTTTTAAAAATGGTGAAGGCTGCCAAGATAAATTACCGTCCCCTGTGACCTCTAGGAATGCTCCATTTGAACAGTCACTATTAACGTCTTGCCCGGCATTTACATTAGGTAAACTGACGAATGTAAAATCGAAATCGTCTTGTCCTTCACATCCATTCTCATCAATGACATTAACGAAGTAGTTTCCGCTTGATGTGATTTCTAGAGTCTGTGTTGTTTCCCCCGTTGACCATTCAACGCTTGAATAATTTACATTCAATGAAAGAGTGGCTTCATTCCCTTCGCAGACTGGACTGATAGGTCCTATAATCTCGGGTTCTATTCCTTCTCTAAAGTCTACATTCGTTGGAATACTGGTGCCTTCACAGCCTGCCGCATTAATAGCTCTTACTGAGTATGCGCCATCAGTATTTGCTTGGAATGTAGTGCCTGTAGCTCCTACTATTGGTAGATTATCCTGCAGCCATTGGTAGTTAACGCCTCCCGAGGCTGTGAGTGTAAATGTGTCTTCACATGTTATCACATCACCATTGGGAAGGATCGTTGCATTTGGTACGGTGGCTGAGGTAATTGAAATGCCATAAGTGACAACACAGTTATTAGCATCGGTAGCTTCAACGGTATAGTTGCCAACCGCAGCATTTTCTAGAACATTTGAGTTGGATCCAATTGGATTGGTGTTCATTTCCCAAGAGTAGCTGAAAAAATTGGCAGACGCAGTGAGCGTTGTAGTGGCTGTCGGACAAATGGACGTAATGTTATTATCTGCACTAATTGTTAATGCATCAACATTCAGAATCGTAACAACAACAATATTGGAAAGAACCTCGCAGTTGTCTCCGTTACTGACTAGAATTTGATATTCGCCAGCAGTGTTTATGGTTGCAGATGATGTGTTATTAGCGAATGGCACATCATCTTTAAGCCATGTGAAATCATCATAATTACCAGTAGCGGTTAAAGTAATTTCATTGCCTGGACAAAGATTTATTGGACCCGCTGGAGAAAGCACAACAGAAGGCACGGGTGAGAATAGAATAGTAATGAGGCTTGAAGTTGTACTACAATTGTTTGACGTCACTTCAATAGAATAATCACCGGATAATGTAGCGTCAAAGCTGATACTTGTCGCACCAGGAATGGCGATATCATTGAGATACCATTGCACACCAGTTCCAGTATTTGCGGTTAGTGTTATTACTTCACCTTCACAGGCACCTAGTGATGCAGGGTTTGAAATAATCGCAATAGGTAAAGGATTTATTACAATAGAAATGGTATTTGATGTTGATTGACATGCGCCAGTGCCTGATGCAGCGTAATAGTCTCCAGATACGGTTGGTGTGAAAGAGGCTCCTGAAGCACCATTTATTGGGGATGTGCCTTGATACCATTGATAAACTCCAGGAACAGAGGTGTTCAACGTTACAGATTCATCTTCGCAAAATGTTGTTGGGCCATTCGCTGAAATTGTAAAAGGCACAGTATTGCTAACTGTAATGAAGTTGGTAAATATTTGAGAGAATGTTCCGCAATCGGTAGTCACAGTAAGGGTTACGTCAAAGACACCAGCTGTATTGTAACAAATAGAAGTAGGGTTTTCTAAAGCAGAATTTGGAGTTGCCGCTCCTTCAAAAGTCCATGTCCAGCCATTTACATCTCCAATGGAAAGATCAGAGAAATCAATGCACTGGTCAGTGCAGATATTGGATGCACTGGCATCAATGTCAACAATTACTACATCACCGTTAGGGGCATGAGCAGAAATGTCGGCCCCGCATCGTATTTCCCATATTGGGCTTCCATCGCAAGCTCTTGCATAGGTGCATCCTTCTCCCGACGACCCGCTTACAAGAGGAAGTTGCTCAAATTGTGCGGATGCATTGGTCACATTTGTTGAGATATTTCCGCAACCTCCATTTGAATCATTAATATTGAATGGAACGTTTTGTCCTCCTCCCCAAATAACACCATCTTGAATTACTCCAGTATCATCTATGAGTACGAGTTGTTCCCCACCATTGGTGAAAATAATAGTGGCAGTTAATGGAGAAGCACAATTGCATGTAGCTGGGAACAGATCCACAGTAACACTTGAGTTTACACTACCTACAACAAAGAAATCATTGGGCTGGATAACGGTTCCTGCTGGAAAGCGTATTACAAAATCATCGTCAGCAAGCGCCCAACAGCTTATATCTATAGGTTCTGAGCAAGTGTTATAAAGCTCAATCCACTCTTCAGTGTTAGGTGCACTTTGGCCGTCAAAAGAAGAAGCACCGTTAATCAATAATTCATTGATAACGATGCATTGAGCGTTAGTTTCAACACTAAATATTGAGACGAGGACCAGTATGGCACTCGCAATCTTCCTGACCATGATGTATTAATTGACGCAAAAGTACGCCCAAGGGTTGAATGAAGCGCTAAATCTGCGTTAAGAGAACTAAAATTCTAAGCCTCTACTTCTGGTTTGATGAAGAAGTGCGCCCACATGGAGCGTGAGAGGCGGAACATATATGGGAAAAGGACTATACTCACCCCAATTCCTGAGAAAAGGAAAGTAGCAGGATGTGTTAAGAATCCAAATTCAATCCATCCGAGTGCATTGAAGATCTTAAGAGCAACGAGCACTGCAACCCAAGTTGCAACAGTCAATGCCCAGCTAACGTAGGCTGCGCCAAAATAAAATCCAGGTTCTGGTTGTAAATCAGTGCCACATTTATCACAAACTTTTTTGTTTACACCAAGCTTAGAAAGAGAGTATGTGTTCGGATTTACATACATGTGGCTTTCTCTGCAATGTGGGCATTGTAGAGTGACCATTGATGTTAGAAGGGATTTCTTTGTGTTTGACATAACGCAAATTTATTGCGGGAATCGAATCCTTTGCGTGATGCGAATCACATTATTGACAAATTAATGTATCGTAATAAGCGCCATATCCAATAAAAGCTCCAAGCCCGCCTTGAACATTTGATTTGAGATTATATGGAACTGCAAAAGGACTCCCTTGATTAGCAATTTGATTTTCGTAACTGTCAATGAATTTAAAGGCGTCGAGATCTATTACACATCCTCTAACCACTACAGTGTCTCCACGCTTGAAGAATCCACGCTCGGCATTAAGATCATCGAATTTTGATGGGTTAGGCCCTGTGCCGCGGAAGTAGCCAAATTCAAATTCCAATCCATTAAAAAACACATCATCGAAGACAGAGCCCAATGGTGCAACGAAGTTGTCATCCTTTTGCTGACCAACATATTCTTGAGGTACCCAAGCTGGATATTGGTTAATACGTTTCGCGTACCATCGATAAGCATTGCCCAATGTGTCAGGGTCTTTTATAATACCAAATATGAAACCTAGGCTGTCTTCTGGATCTTCGTTAGGTATTCCAAACCACAAACTGTCGAGTTCTACGAGGTTGTTAATTTTGGTTCGTGCGGATAGATTGTGTTCGTCCTTGGTTACAGTCAATTCATAAGTTTTACCGAGCTCTCCCCATAATGCAGGATTCAGGGTGCTGTAAACACAGATATTGAAATTAGCAAGTTCCTCAGGAGTAAAACCAATAACATCTGCAATAGCTTCGAGTTGTTCTTCTGTTAGATCAGCGGAACAAATTTCTATCAGGTCTTCCGTAATAGTTCCATTCGACAATCTTACCGTAGCACCTCGAACAAAATAGGATTCTAAAGAGGCCAAGTTGGTTGGCTCGAAATAACCTTGAGAATAAGTCAAGAGAATAATAGGAGGTTGGCCTTGTTCTATGGTTCCTTCCACCACAATTTTGGACCCTACTTCTGGAAGGTCAACTGTGATTTCTTTTTCACAAGCTATTAGAGATAAAGCTGTGAAAAAAACAACAAAATAGAAGAGAAAATAGAACTTGCGATTCATGATGCAAACGTACTCCTTATTTGAGATGAATAAAACAATCAAAACTTAAAAAAGGTTTAAAGAGATGTCTTGAAGGTGAGTTTGTGCTTAACAAAACTTAAGAATGTGATGTACAATACAAATTGGTTCGATTTGTTAATTTTGGGTCACTGTATTAAATAATAAAAGACTATGATGAAAAAGAATTTAATGCCTTTTGTTGCCGCTTTTGTCGGCGGAGCCGTTGCTCTCGGCGCCTACTCACTCATTACAAAGAGCACGGCTAGTCCTTTTACCACAAATCAAAATTCAATTCCTGTTGTAACCGCAGGATATGCGGCACTTCCAGACGGAACCCTCGATTTTACGGGAGCGGCTGAACGAACAGTCAATGCAGTTGTCCACGTGAAGACTCAGTCGAAAGTTCAAAATGTTTACAATCCTTGGGCAGATTTTTTCGGTTACAATCAACAACCACAAGTACAAATGTCAAGCGGCAGCGGAGTTATAATATCGGCTGACGGCTACATCATCACCAATAATCACGTAGTAGAGGGAGCGGAGAAACTCACAGTTACTCTCAATAATAATAAGAATTATGAAGCGAAAGTGATTGGACGTGATCCCAGCACTGATATAGCAGTTATCAAAATTGACGAAAAAAATCTGCCACTTGCTCAATGGGGAAACAGTGACGATGTCCGTGTTGGACAGTGGGTTCTCGCTGTTGGTAACCCATTTGAACTTACATCAACAGTTACGGCTGGTATTGTAAGCGCAAAAGCCCGTAATATTAATCTTCTTTCTGAGCAAGCACGCTCGGAAGAGGTTTTTCCAGTAGAGTCATTTATTCAAACAGATGCTGCTGTTAACCCAGGAAATAGCGGTGGTGCGCTGGTTAATGTGCGTGGAGAGCTCATTGGTATCAATACTGCCATTGCATCACGAACTGGAGCTTATGCTGGTTATTCATTTGCTGTTCCAACCACAATCGCTAAGAAAGTCGCTGAAGACTTGATTGAATTTGGAAATGTTCAGCGTGCTTTTATTGGCGTTAGAATTAGCGATGTGACAGAAGAGCAAGCAAAAGAAAAGGGTTTGCCAGAGGTAGCTGGTGTATATGTGAATGCATTGACTGAAGGCACAAGTGATAATGGAATGAGAGAAGGTGATGTAATTCTAAAAGTTGCCGGTGTTGCTGTAAAGAACATTCCTCAACTACAAGAGCAAGTGATTAAATATCGCCCGGGGAATAAGGTTAATGTCACCGTTTGGAGAGGAGGAAAGCTGCAAGAAGTTCAAGTGACAATGAAAAATAGAGATGGTAAAGCGGAGCTAGAAGATTTCACAGCAGCAGCAGGTATTTCGATGAATAGCCTTGGTGCTCAGTTTACACTTCCTTCTGCTTCTGAGAAAGATGCTTTGAAAATCACAGGCGGAGCTAAGGTGGAGACTATTACACCTGGTAAATTAAAGTCAATCGGGATTCAAAGAGGGTTTATCATCACGAAAGTAGATGGTCAGAAAATTGAGAGTCCGGAGCAATTGGAGTCGGCACTTCAGGGAAAGTCGGGAAATGTTCTTATTGAAGGAGTTTATACAAATGGAACGAAGGCTTATTATGGTTTTTCACTGAATTAATAGTTGTTCGATATAATATCAACCCCTTGCTATGGCAAGGGGTTTTTTTATGGCTTTTTACATCTCTTTCATTTTGAATGTGTAGTACATTTGCAGCGCAAAATCAGGTCAATGAATCCCTGATGATGTAAACCATTTTTTTTAACCCATTATTATTTAATTACATGTCACAATCTGTGCTTGCAAACGACACTTACAGCAATGAACTGCAGGTGTATGTGAATCAAGAAAAAGCAGCGGTAGACCTCGCGAATAGCGTGGGTAAATTGCTTTTTGACAAATCAATAGAGCTCGTGCTTTTCCGCAATCATCTAGCGGATACGAGTGTTACAGAAATCCTTCGACTGCACAAGTATGCTGCAGAAGTAGTAGGAAAGCCAATCAGTATTTTCGACACAGCAGATCTTGCAAAGGAGCTTTATGCAATGGAGCTTGCACCAGCAAAGATCGACATCGGGAAGTTAGCTAGCGAATGGCTAAACGGAAGAGAACATTATAAATCTCATCGTGAGTTTTTGAACGATCGTCTCAATAACTTCATGATGGATGCAGGAAATAGTATCGAACCACGAGACGTTGTCTTGTACGGTTTCGGTCGTATCGGACGTCTTGCTGCCCGCGAATTGATCAAGCAAGCAGGAAAGGGTCAGCAGTTGCGTCTTAGAGCAATTGTAACTAGAGAAAATGATGAGCTTTCTTTGAAAAAGAGAGCGGCATTATTTGAAAATGACTCAGTTCACGGAAGATTCAAGGGGACAGTTGATATCGATTACGAAGGAAAAGCTCTTTTAATCAATGGTCAACGCGTTCATATGATTGCTACAAATGACCCAAGCAATGTAGACTACACACAGTATGGCATCAACAATGCGTTGATGATCGATAATACAGGTGTTCTGAAGGATCGTGAAGGACTGAGCAAGCACTTAAAGTCAAATGGAGTTTCAAAGGTGATTTTAACAGCGCCTGGAAAGGAAGTTCCAAATATCGTTTACGGTATTAACCACCGTGATTTAGATATCGAGAATGAAACTATCTTCTCTGCAGCAAGCTGCACGACTAACGCTATTTGTCCAATCTTGTTTACTGTAAACAATGCTTTAGAACTCGATAAAGGACACATCGAAACAGTGCACGCCTACACCAACGACCAAAACTTGCTGGACAACATGCACAAAAAGAGTCGCCGCGGTAGAAGTGCTGCTGTTAACATGGTTATCACAGAAACTGGCGCAGGCAAAGCAGTAACGAAAGTAATTCCAGAGCTTGCAAATAAACTAACGGCTAACGCTGTACGTGTACCTACACCGAATGGATCTTTGGCTATTATTCATGCATATGTGAATAAGCCGACCACCAAGGAGGAAGTAAATGCCATTATCAGAAAGCAGGCGTTGGATGGTGATTTGGTAAACCAAATCTACTACAGCATTAGCGAAGAGTTGGTGTCAAGTGATATCATCGGAAATGAATGTTGCTCTGTATTCGACTCAGAGGCTACCATTGTTAGCGCTGACGGAAAGGGTATCGTTCTTTATGTATGGTATGACAACGAATTTGGTTACACAAAGCAAGTAATCAGACTTGCAAAGTATGTGGCAAAAGTTCGTCGCAATATTTATTACTAAGAAATAGAGATTGAATAAAAAAAAGCCACCATTACCGGTGGCTTTTTTTATTAACTAATGGTAATTTCAATACTCGAAGTTTCTGTGATATAGTATCTTCGTTGAAATATTTTATACTATGATTGATATAGACACCATTGTATCAGGTAATTTAATTTTCATTTTACTCCTGATTTTTTTACTCTTTAAATCCTTTAGAACTGTCCAGCAGGGAACTATTGCTGTAGTTACGGTTTTCGGAAAGTACCGCCGCATATTGCGACCAGGTTTGACACTCACCATTCCATTTATCGAACAGATTTTTAGAAGAATTTCAACTCAGAATAGATCTGTGGAATTGGAATTCCAAGCTGTAACCATTGACCAAGCAAATGTTTATTTCAAGTCAATGTTGCTTTTCTCTGTTATTGATGCAGAAGAAGAGACAGTGAAAAAAGTAGCGTTTAAATTCATTGATGAAAAGAATTTAATGCAGGCATTGATTCGCACCATTGAGGGTTCTATTCGTTCATTCGTAGCTACAAAAAAACAAGCAGAAGTTCTTTCATTGCGCCGTGAAATTGTAGAACACGTTAAAGATCAAATCGACGTGCATCTGGAAGAGTGGGGTTATCATCTTCAGGATTTGCAGATCAATGACATCACATTTGACGAAGCCATCATGCGCTCAATGAGCCAAGTAGTAGCTTCAAACAACTTGAAAGCGGCTGCTGAAAATGAAGGTCAAGCGCTTCTAATCACTAAAACCAAGGCAGCAGAGGCTGATGGTAATGCAATTAAAATCGCGGCTGAGGCGGAACGAGAGGCAGCACAATTGAGAGGTCAAGGTGTGGCTCTTTTCAGAGAAGAGGTAGCAAAGGGTATGAACAATGCTGCGAGAGAAATGCAACAAGCAAATCTTGATACTTCAATGATTATGTTCTCAATGTGGACCGAGGCGATTAAGAATTTTGCAGAGTACGGCAAAGGCAACGTCATTTTCTTAGACGGAAGTGCAGACGGAATGCAAAAGACCATGACACAAATGATGGGAATGAGTACTTTGATGGCAGATAAAACAGGCGATAAGAAATCTTAATTTCTTTCAAAAAATAATGAAAAAAGGGGCGAATTATCGCCCCTTTTTTTATACAACTTTTGTTTCAATTTTTGGTTTTGAAAATCTAAAAAATATGATCAAAGCCATTAATGC
>JAIXWP010000040.1 GCA_027491215.1 Flavobacteriales bacterium
CAGAGCGATTAAACGTTTCCGCCAATTACTTGACCGATATGATGCGTGTTTTAACAGGTTCGACTACTCAGCAGCATATACATCATAAGATGATTGATATAGCTAAATTGAAGTTGACTACAACAAATCTCAGTGTTGGTGAGGTGGCGTATCACCTAGGGTTTGAACATCCTCAATCATTTAATAAATTTTTCAAAAGCAAGACCAATTTGACTCCGGTCGCATTTCGATCTTCGTTTAAGAATTGAATATCGGTGAGTTCAAGCGTGCAATAAAGAGCAGTTTATCACTCATCGCGATATTACTGAGCACTACTTCTCATGTTTGTATTTAAAGAAATACGCTAGTGCATCTGCAATCCCCATTAACGAGTTTCTACTATTATCTCATCTACAAAAATCCAAGGCTTACCGCCCGCGCCGAGGTGCCAGGAGGGAATGGTGTTGAAGGATTCGGAGACTACTTTCACATAGCGCCCTTTCGTTGCTACTTCCCCACCGATCTCTTTCGTATCGACTACTTCTGTATTTAATTCGGTTTCCTCATACGTTCCTACGAGTGTGAAGTTAATTCCATCTTCTGAGACATAGAATTGTGTTTTGGTGGGATACCAAATCCATGATTTTGTTTCACGCAATGCAGATAATGCTACTTTAGAAATGTTTTTGGATTGGCCGAGATCTACTACTGCTTCTACTGTTTGGCCCTGGAAGCCTTGCCAAGCTCCTGTTCTGAAGTCTCTGCCGCCGCGCACTCCGTCGATCAATGCGTCATCTGATCCACCTGTATATTGTGCGTCGTATTTTGATTTGAGTTGAATTTTTAAATCGCTGCTTCGCTGCGTAAATGTGGCTTCTGCTACTTTACTTTGAATATCATTTTTCATCGCCCAAGCTCTCACTACACCGCTGCTGGTTATAACAAATTGATTGCCTGTAAGGATGTTTATTTCATCGCCATTTACATCTGTAAACGTCACGAAAATTTCTACTTGCGGGTCGAGGTGAGTTACTTGAATAACTGCTTGATCAGAGAAGGAAGTCTGCGGACCAGTAATAATCGGAAGAGCTACGATAGGTCTTTCAACAACAATGCTCTTTGGAACATGCGTTTTAGAAACCGAATGTTTGTTCGGTAGGTTTGCGTTTTTATTCCATGTCAACCATTGATTTTGGCCTGGTGTGACTTTGTAAAGATCGTGCGATACTAAAACATACCATGCCGACATTTGTCCGCAATCTTCATTTCCGCAAAGACCATCGGGGGTGGGGGCATACATTTCCTGCATGATGCGTTTTACTAAATCACTTGTCTTCTTTGGATCTGTGTTGACATAGTTATACAACATGGCCATGTGATGGCTAGGTTCGTTGCCATGAGCATATTGTCCTATGAGTCCCGTAATATCTGCTTGTTCACGACCAGAGGTTTGAGAAGAGGCCTTGAACATATTGTCGAGGTTCGCACGGAATGCATCCGCACCGCCGTGGTATTGAATGAGTGTTTGGATGTCATGAGGAACAAATAATCTGTATTGCCAAGCATTTGCTTCAGTAAAATTGAAGTTCACTTGGTAGGGATCAAATGGAGTAGGAAAGCCACCATTTCTTCGTGGACGGAAGAATTTTGTTTCGGGATCAAAAATGTTTTTCCAGTTTTGAGAATGCTCAATGAATTCATCAAAGATCGTCGCTGAGCCAAGGTCTTTGGCTATTTGTGCGATGCACCAATCATCGTATGCATATTCCAACGTTTTACTTACACTCTCTGAAAAATGTTCTGCAGGAACATATCCCTTCTCATGAAACGCTCGCGCCTCTTCAGTGCTAGAGGCAGCGTCTACCATTGCTTTCAACGCTTTCGATGTGTCAAAATTTCGAATGCCCGACATATAGGCATCAGTAATAACGGATACACTATGGTATCCAATCATACAATTGGTTTCATTAGCTGCGAGTTCCCATACAGGAAGTTTCCCGCCTTGCTCATGCATGTTGAGGAAGCTTTGAATCATGTCTCCTACACGCTCGCGTTGGGTGATGGTGAAGAGTGGATGCAATGCTCTGAACGTATCCCAAAGTGAGAAAATGGTGTACTGCACATGTGCACTATCTTGATGGATTTGACGATCCATACCGCGATAGCGACCATCTACATCGCTCCAAATATTAGGAGTGGTGTAGCAGTGATAAAGTGCGCTGTAATAATTTTTGAGATGCTTGGGATCATTGCTTTTAATGGGGAAGGCAGACAATTCGCGTTGCCATTTATTTCTTGCATCGCTTTTATATTTTTCAAAATTCCAATGTGGTGCCTCTGCCCAAAGGTTGTGTTGCGCGCCATACGGATCGGTTCCGCTCCAGCCCACTTTTACTGTGAGGTCATTGATATCAGACGGAGCAAAGAGAAGAGAGAACATTTGAATTTCTTCGTAGCTAATGGAACGTTCTCCATTTTCATTGATGATGTCTTCGCGCTGCATCAGTTGATCTAGTCCGATGAAAGGCTTTGAAAATACAGCGTAGAAATAGGCATGTTGTTCTTCAGCCCATGCCTTAGAAACACGATAGCCATACACCACCGTGTCACCGATAGTTTGAATATCGTAGTATAGCAATTCATCGCGGTGCATCATGTCGATAAAGAGTCGGCATGTATCTTTTGGTTGAAGCGTATAGTGATGAATACCCACACGTTCGGTTGATGTGAGTTCGACGTCGATGTTGTAGTTGTCGAGTTTTACTTTATAGTATCCAGGAGTAGCAATTTCAGTGTTGTGATTGAATTCACTTTTATAGGAATCTCTCCACTTTGTTGCGGGAGTAGTTTTTCCGTTGGTCGGCATAAAGAGTACATCGCCGTAGTCGCTTACTCCGGTGCCTTGCAAATGCGTGTGTGAAAATCCATATACGATAGAATCCGAGTAATGATATCCACCGCATCCATCCCATCCTTCGAGGCGCGTGTCAGGAGAAAGTTGCACCATACCAAACGGGACAGTAGCCCCCGGAAACGTATGTCCGTGTCCCCCAGTTCCTACGAAAGGATTAGCATAATCTACTTCAAGCGCATTGGGCGGCACCACTTGTGAGGTCTTGCCAGTTTTTTGAGCAAAAGCACAGCCATGCAGCAAAAGAGCCAACACGGAGGTTAATAGGATGAAAGGTTTTTGCATGAAGCGAAGGTAGAGAGACAAATGATTAATGACAAGTGACAATTGACAAATTACAAATGATCTCGGCTTTGCCGAGAACAAATTACAAATGACGAATCGCAGAGGCTGGCTGCAGCGTGGCTTTATATAAACAGAGCGGAGAATCGTTTTCTATTTACATACGTTGCAGTTCGCGCGGTCGTGGTTCATTCCGAAGTGGAGGACGGAGGGTTTTTTGATTTTGATTTTTTCCTCATAGACAACGCGCTGTTCAGGACTAAGGAGCAATGCGATTTCTAAATCGCGAACTTCACGAATGTCTTTTTTCTGCTGATTCGCTAGGGAGACTTTTGAATTAATCTCTTCTTCTGATATATCCGACTGTTGAATGACTTTTGTTTCTGTATCGACTATTGCTAATCGAGTTGCAGCAGCAATATAAATGCTGTCCACCTTTGACTTTTGAAGGGGTGTAGTTTTTAGTTCTGCATGAAATCGCTGGAGGTATGTGGAGTCTTGCGCTTGCAAAACTTGACCTTCAGCAAAAAGGCTGAACACCATGAACAGGAATATGACGCTGTATTGAATCATGAAAATTTAAAAACAACAACTACGCCACAAAGGTAAGTGACAATGACACTTTATATTAATCGGTGGTTAGTCGATCAGTAGAAGCACCGTGACAGCTGTTACAAGCGCCTGAAGTAATACTAGTTGGCATGTGTTGAACGGCACCGTTTGATCCTACTAGCGTTGGATACAATCCGCCAGAATAGTTGATATTATCGGTAGTAAAAAAGTTACCGAGATTATCTCCGGTAATGGTAGCGCGGAGTTCACCTTGTGCATTAGGCTGCGTGTATAGCCTTACGACAGCACTGGTGAAAGCAGAGCCATTAGAACGATACACAGAACCAGCCGCTGTAAAACATCCTTTTCCGCTTCCACCATCGTTATGGCAACTCATGCAATTTCTGCCGTTATTATGACTCTCTGACTCGCCCGCCCGGCTAATATTGGTAGCACCACAACCTTCCTCATCATGCTTGCAAGCATTAATTACAATCAGTGACACTAAGGTCAGCAGGATCAAAGCAATTTTTTTCGTGTTCATAGTATCAAAGATAAGAACGATTCTCAATTCTCCAATCTCCTTTCCCCCAACCCCCCAACGCATTTGTCTCTTGTCATTTGTCATTTGTAATTTGTCCCTATCTTCGCCCCGCATTTGGTTTTTCGTGGCTTATGCGGCCGCCGAAAATGAAAAGGGAATCACGTGTGAAACGTGAACTGTACCCGCAGCTGTGATCCCATCTATTGAGCAATCAAATTAGATCGTAGGACTTGTCACATCAGCATCCACTGATTCGCTAAAAGCGAGTTGGGAAGGAGACAAGATCCAGGGAAAGTCAGAAGACCTGCCTCATGCATTAATACCCAAGAAGTGCTCGGGAAGAAGCATTCAAGGAACATGAGGCTTATTATAATTTACATATTGCTGCTATGGAGTGCCAGCGCCGCTGCTTTCCATAAGGATACGCTGATCGACGGAAAAACGATGGCGGAGATTTCTATTGTCTCTATTCGAATGCAAAATGCGCTCGAAAACGCCAAGGATTCTCTGATCTATCATCGTTTTCCAAATGCAAGTGTTGGTCAACTGATGGAGCAATTGGGCTGGGCAAACGTGACCTCTTATGGAGCCTCGGGTTCGCTGATTACCGCTCGCATCAATGGCACAGCGTCCGACCACACAGTTGTTTATTGGAATCGCATGCCGATCACGAGTCCTTCGCTAGGACTGAGCGACCTCAGTCTTTTGCCATTCTATTTTTTCGATCGCGTGCAGCTTTCTCAATATAGTAATCAGAAAAATATAGGACAGGGTGCTATTGCGGGGGCCATTCAATTAGACAGTAAAAAAATTCAGCAACATTCATTGTCTATTACTTCGGGATATAATTCGATGCTCAATGCATTTATGGCGGGGCAATGGAAAGCCTCCAAAAAGGGATTTGCATGGAGCACCGCAGTATTGAAAGAGGCCAATAGGAATGAATTTGAATACATCGATGTACATCAGTTAAAACAGCCGAAGGTGAAGCAATCGCAGAACAATAGCTGGAACAATGCTGTGAAGCAAGATGTGTACTGGCAAAGTAAAAGTCGAAGAGTTGAACTACGCGCTCAGGCTTGGTTGCAGTGGAGAAAGAATCATATTCCAGAAGTGATGGGGGTAACCGACGTCAGTTGGACAGAGCAGACAGATAGCTTGCTGCGCGGACAAGTGGGAGCCACATTTACTTTGAAGCAAAATGAAGTTTGGGATAAGCATAGTGTAGATGTTTCCACAAGTATTTCAGATGAATATCAGACTTACACTGATCGAGTAAATGAGACACACAATTCGTTATCGCTTGATAGTCGCTTGCGAACAACACAAATCATGTACAACGCACTTTGGAATTTGAAGAGCACCCAGAAAGGTTGGGATGTACAGGCTGACTTAAGGCATTATGAAGTCGCTGTTAGAAATACACGCTATGAATCGGGATTAGCGGAAGAGGACTATCAAAGCGGAAACCTTTTTGTACAAAAAACAATAAGTCCTCTTCATCTACTATTAAATGGATTCGTGTACACCGAATTACGAGGCGCAGATACCCTCAATCCTTCTTATGGAATAACAGCGATATGGGAATATGAAAATGCTCATTGGTCTGTACCAGTAGTTCGAGCGCATTATTCACGAAAAAATAGAGTACCTGATTTTAATGAGCGCTTCTGGGTGCCAGGCGGGAACAGAGACTTACTTCCAGAACAAGGGTGGGTGAGTTCCTTTCACTTGAAATGGAATTTAATTAAAAAAGAAAATCATTCACTGAGCGCGGGTGGAGATTATGGATATCAGAAAATTGAAAACTGGATTCAATGGGTGCCGCTACCTATTTGGACCCCTGTGAATTTCAAAACCGTTACCTCCATTAACATTAGTGGCGGTATTGATTGGAAAATGAAATATCGTGCATGGACTTGGATGATTGGCTATCGCTATCGATTTACAAGAGCGAGAGGAGCAAACCCAGTAAATGATATTCCAAGAGTTGATTACTTTGATATGCCCTACACTCCAAGGAATACAAACGTAGGGTCACTTGATATTCTTCATGGAAAATGGGATGTCGGTTTGTCGATTCGCGCGATCGATAGTCGTTTCACCAATGAGTTAAATGATGATCGTACGGCGTTAGATCCCTATACCATCTATGATTTAAGTGCGGGTTATTCTTTTGGTAAAAATCAACCCACCGTACAAATTAAAGTAAGAGTAGAAAATTTATTGGATGAAAGCTATCAGAGTGTTCGCAGTTATGCAATGCCGGGTAGAGTTTATGCCATGCATGTCACCGTATATCCCTATTCATTTATAAAGAGTAAAAAATAAATCGCTATGAGAAAGTTATTGGTTTTTGGTTTTGCCATCTTGGCTTTATCTTCATGTAAAAAAGATGAAAAAGAAGAAGTTGTAGAAACACCAAGTGTAACCGCAGAAGGAATTTATGTGTTGAACGAAGGAAATTTTCTTGCGAATAATGCAAGTATATCTTACATCAACAGTAATAATGAATTGTCAGTTGATCCATTTTTTGATAAGAATGGAGTAGGTCTTGGAGATGTGCTGCAATCATTCGTAGCCTATGATGGGAAAGGATTTGCAGTGTTGAATAATTCAGGCAAGGTGGAAGTTTTTTCATTGGCAGATTTCAGTAGCGTTGGTACTATCAATGCCGTTTCATATCCAAGATATATCGTGAATGGAGGCAATGGGAAATTGTATTTGTCTTCAGGTTCCATGGCTGGACAAGTGTTGGTGATCAATCCAAGTTCACTTATTGTAGAAAATACTATAACTGTAGGAAATGGACCAGAGAGAATGCTCGTGCGTGATGGAAAATTATTTGTTTGCAACAGCGGAGGATTTATTCAAGACAATACCGTGAGCGTAATTGATTTGGCAACAAATACAGTGATAAGCACGATCACAGTGGGCGATCGTCCTATTGATATTGACGTGGATGCTGCTGGAAATATTTGGGTGATGTGTCAAGGTAAAACAGTCTATAATGAAGATTACACCGAAATCATCGAAGAAACACAAGGACGTTTGGTGCGCATCAATTCTTCGACATTGGCAGTGTCAGGAAATGAAACAGTTGGTTCAGTAGGTCAGCACCCTTCAATATTAGAAATCAGTGCAGATGGGAATACATTGTTTTATGTAAATGGAAATGTATATGCCTTCTCAACCACCACCGCAGATCTTCCTGGCACCGTATTCATGTCAGGCAATGTTGGTTCGCTCGATGTGAGAAGCAACGGCGAAATTTGGATCAGCAGTGTATCGAATTACATCGATCCATCTGTGATATCAAGATATTCCAGCAC
>JAIXWP010000067.1 GCA_027491215.1 Flavobacteriales bacterium
ACCTTCGGTGACGGGTACTCGCTTCGCTCGTGACGGGTACTTCGTGAGAGGTATTCGCTTCGCTCATGGCCGCCTGTGCGGAGCGCCGCGCTTTTGGTTGGTGACTTCTAAGAGTAATCCCTAGGATTCATTTTCATAAGAAAAAAAAGAGAAAGTAGCTCCTTGAATCGCCCGGCCGGCCTGATGTTCAGAAGGGGTTTTGAAAAGTTGTTATCAACTTTGATTTTCGTTTGCAAAGAAGTTGAATTACTTTCGCGGCCGAATTAGGCTTTCATCCTCTGCTCGATCCCGAAGAAATTGGGGATTCCGGGCGGATAAAAAAAAAATGCCAAGAGACAAAAGCATTCGATCGGTACTGATCATCGGTTCTGGTCCCATTGTAATAGGCCAAGCGTGCGAATTCGACTACTCTGGATCCCAGGCAGCACGTTCCCTTCGTGAAGAAGGAATAGAAGTTACCCTCATCAACAGCAATCCCGCGACGATCATGACCGATAAGGTGGTGGCCGACAACGTGTATTTGCTGCCATTGGAGCCTGCTTCTATTCAACAAATCCTAGAACAACATAATATCGACGCAGTCCTTCCAACCATGGGAGGTCAAACTGCACTCAACCTCGCAATCCAATGTCAGGAAATGGGCATGTGGGAAGAGTTTGGTGTGCGCATGGTCGGTGTAGATATTCAAGCGATAGAAATCACTGAGAATCGCGAGGCATTCAGAAACTTGATGGGAGAAATCGGTATTCCAATGGCTCCTCAAGAAACTGCAAAGAGCTTCCTCGAAGGAAAAGAAATCGCACAGAAATTCGGTTTCCCGCTTTGCATCCGCCCTTCCTACACTCTTGGAGGTAGCGGCGCAGCGCTAGTTCACACACAAGCTGAATACGATAAGCTCCTCACCCGCGGTCTTCATTTATCTCCGATTCACGAGGTAATGATTGATAAAGCACTCATGGGCTGGAAAGAATATGAGTTGGAATTGCTCCGTGATAAAAACGATAACGTGACGATCATTTGTAGCATCGAAAACTTCGACCCAATTGGTATTCACACAGGAGACAGCATCACTGTTGCTCCTGCAATGACTCTGAGCGATACTACATATCAGCGCATGCGTGATATGGCGATTAAAATGATGCGTGCCATCGGAAATTTCGCTGGTGGTTGCAACGTTCAGTTCGCTGTTAGCCCAGATGATAAAGAAGATATCATCGCAATTGAAATCAATCCACGTGTATCTCGCAGCTCTGCTCTCGCGTCTAAAGCAACGGGATATCCTATTGCTAAGATTGCATCAAAGCTTGCCATTGGATATCACCTCGATGAATTACAAAATCAAATCACAAAATCTACTTCTGCGGTCTTCGAACCAACGTTAGATTATGTGATTGTAAAAATACCTCGTTGGAACTTCGATAAATTCCCAGGAAGTAACCGCGAAATCGGTCTTCAGATGAAGAGCGTTGGTGAAGTAATGGGTATCGGTCGTAGCTTCCAAGAAGCCCTTCAAAAGGCTTGTCAGTCGCTCGAAATCAACAGAAATGGTCTCGGTGCTGATGGAAAAGAATTGAGAGATCAAGATCAAATTCTCAACTCCCTTGAGCGTCCAAGCTGGAATCGTTTGTTCCATATTTATGATGCCATAAAACTTGGTATTCCTTTCAAGACGATTCAAGAAAAAACAAAAATTGATTTTTGGTTCTTGCGTCAAATAGAAGAGCTCATCATGCTCGAGCGCAAGATTGAAAAATATAATCTAGAATCGCTTCCACGCGAATTGTTCTTCGAAGCAAAACAAAAAGGTTATGCCGATAGACAAATCGCACATTTACTTCGCTGCTTAGAGAGTGAGGTATATAAGAAGCGCGCAGAGCACGGTATTAAGCGTGTCTACAAATTGGTAGATACGTGTGCTGCTGAATTTGAAGCGAAGACTCCATATTACTACAGCACATTTGAATTCGAAAATGAATCTGTAGTATCAGATCGCAAAAAAGTAGTAGTACTTGGAAGCGGCCCCAACCGTATCGGACAGGGAATTGAGTTCGATTATTCTTGTGTACACGGAGTACTTGCAGCGAAAGAATGTGGTTATGAAACCATCATGATCAACTGCAATCCAGAGACCGTTTCGACCGACTTTGACACAGCGGATAAACTCTATTTCGAACCAGTATTCTGGGAACATATTTATGACATCATCCAACATGAAAAACCAGAAGGTGTCATCGTTCAGTTGGGTGGACAAACAGCATTGAAGCTCGCTGCTAAACTTCAAAAATTCGGCATCAAAATTATTGGAACAAGTTATGACTCGCTCGACCTTGCAGAAGATCGCGGACGCTTCTCAAACTTGTTGAAGGATATGAATATTCCTTATCCAAAGTTTGGTGTTGTAGAAAGTGCAGAGCAAGCAATCGAACTTTCAAAAGACCTCGGATTCCCTCTATTGGTGCGCCCTAGCTACGTTCTTGGTGGTCAGAAAATGAAGATTGTCATCAACGAAAACGAACTAGAGCAGCACGTGGTGAATATTCTGCGTGATATGCCAGACAATCAAATTTTGCTCGATCACTTTTTAGAAGGCGCGATCGAAGCAGAAGCGGATGCGATCTGTGACGGGAAAGATGTGTACATCATCGGAATCATGCAGCACATTGAGCCTGCAGGTATTCACAGTGGTGACTCATATGCAGTCCTTCCTCCATATAATTTAGGAGACTTCCTCATCACTCAAATTGAGGAGCACACGAAAGCCATCGCTGTAGCACTTGGAACTGTTGGGTTAATCAATATTCAGTTTGCGATTAAAAATGACACTGTGTATATCATCGAGGCCAACCCTCGTGCGAGCCGCACTGTACCGTTCATTGCAAAAGCATATGACGAGCCGTATGTCAACTTCGCTACTAAAGTGATGTTAGGTGAGAAAAAAGTAAAAGACTTTGAATTCAACCCTAAGCGTTCCGGATATGCGATTAAAATTCCAGTGTTCAGTTATGAGAAATTCCCTGAAGTAAACAAGGAATTAGGTCCTGAGATGAAGAGCACAGGTGAAGCGATTCGTTTTATCAAAGACTTACGTGATCCATTCTTCAGACAGATTTACAACGAGCGAAATTTGTATTTGAGCAAATAAGATATTCCTGCAAAAAAAAGAAGTGGTTTCTTTTAGTATCTTCGGATAACTAAACGGAAACCATTTTTTTTATGAAAAAACTATTCTCGTTTGCCATCCTTTTATTGTTGCTGCAATCCTGTGCGACCTATCAACCGATCGGATATAGAGCTACTACGCCACAAATTGCAGAGCTCGCAGATCAGGGAGATATCAGTGGCATGGCTACCTTTGGTTTAAATCATGCAGAAGCACAAGCGGCTATTTCCCCCATCAAACATGTGGGAATTATTGGTAACACCTATCAAGGCAGTGATTTTTATACCCGCGAATTGGGGCTAGGAACTTATTACGCATTCAATGAAAAATTCCTGATTGAACTTTATGGTAGTTTTGGAAAAAGCCGTTTGAATCAAGTGCGGTTCGACACAACAGAAAACAACTTCTCTCCATTCACAGTGTATTCAGAGGACCGAATGAATCATGCTTACACTATTTCCGCCTTTCAATTGAATGGCACCTATCGACTTCCAAATTTCAGTGCCTCAATGGGTGCTAAATATACAATTGCAGATTACACAGCATTGGATTACTATTCGAAGAGAACTAACTTCTATTCTTACAATCAAGAAACAAAAGAAGCGTTTTACCAAGATGAATTAAATAACAAACAATTTTTGGCCTTAACAGCGCGAATAACCTACGGCTGGCCTCATTGGAGAGTATTTGCCCAATACACGGGAAATATTCACTTAACGGGCTCCAATGACGGTTTGAATGACGCTCCATATTTCAGAAAGCACCTTATTTCAAGCGGAATTATTTTCCAATACGGATTGAAGAAAAAACCTTCTATCGACTAAAGTGAGAAACACTTTGTGATTCGATTATTCCATTCGGCTTCATCATTTTGATATGATAAATACCGCTGGTCCATTTTGAAAAATCAATCTGAATCATTGAAGCAGTCGGTATTCCTGTATAAACTAATTCCCCAATCGAATTGAATATTTCCAATACCGAATAATCATTCGGTTGGCATTCAATAATTAGTTGATCCACTACAGGATTAGGATAAGCCTTGAATGACGTGGCATTCACAGACATTTCTCCGATATTAGTTACAACGACAGAAGCTTCCGCAGTGCAATAATTGGCATCTGTAACAATCAATGAGTAGTTACCAATTTCCGATACGTCATTTAATCCCGTGAGCACTTGGTCTTCTGAAACTAAATCACCTGCAGCATTAAACCAATTGAATGTGTAAGGTTCCGTACCACCAGTGACTTCATATGTCGAAGAGCCACCTTCATCTTCATCGATTGGGTTTTCAAGGATTTCCCCGATCATCAACGATGCCGAAGGTCCTTCGACAGTGTATGTAGCTATTGTTATGGAACCACATGCCGCTTGATCTTGGATAGACAAAATATACTCACCAGGAGCAAGACCATCTATACTACTTCCGATCGCCTCGATATTCCAAGTGTATGTAATCTCACCATCACCCATTGCTTCAACTGTAATGCTTCCATCATTTTCTCCGAAACAACTTTCATCATTTACTACAGCAGACACCACAGACGGCGCATCGTGGATTTGTACATCCACTGTAATCACAGCAGTAGCACATTCAGTTGGACTACCATTATCACAAATTTGATATGTAATTTCTGAAAGACCTTCGAATCCAAGTTCAGGAGTGTAAGTTAAAATCTTGTTTGCATTGTCAATGACCACTAGACCAGTAGCAACGCTGGCATCAACTAGTTGAAGTTGCATCACCTCTTCTTCAGCATCGAATAAAAGAGAAGCTAAATCAATTTCAACCATATCATCTGCACACATTTCCAATGCAGTGCTAGCGGCAGTGGGAGGCGTATTTGGAGCGATAACTTCAATTGTAATCCACGCATTAATGCAGACTCCGCAAGGGTCGCAAGCGGTGTACTCAATATAATCAGTACCTACCCAACCATCGTTTGGTATGTAGGAGAAATATCCATCATTGAACATGGTGAATAGTCCATTTTGGGCATCTGTAACGACTGAATAAAGTAAAACTTCTTCGTCCAAATCATAGTCATTATCGAAGACACTGCCTTCGATTTGCTGATCTCTCATGGTGCTGAAAGCATCGTCGCCTGCTACCGGCGCATCATTAATGAATTGCACATCAATAGTGGCCATGCCTTCGTCACAAACTAAACAAGGATCACAACCTGAATAGATGAAATAATCAGTTCCATAGAAATCTGGATCAGGTGTGTAGGTAAAATATCCATCATTGAAAAGCGTCAATTCCCCGTGGAATGGACCTTCCACAACTGTGTAAAGGATGAATTCAAAATCCAACTCAATGTCATTCGCGCCCACATTTCCGTTGAACACTTCATCTTCCAACATATTAAATTCTTCATCCACGAGAATAGGGAGGTCGTTTCCAAACTCCACAGTGATGGTTACTGTTGCTTGATCGCAATCACCAAATGGATCGCAGACTTCGTAGATAAATGAATCCTCACCCCAGAAATTGATATCAGGATTGTAGAAAATATTTCCGTCCAAATCCATCGTCAAATCTCCGTGCATTGGCTCGTCAATGACTTCAAATGTCAGTACCTGTCCTTCGTTTTCGTCTGTATCATTTCCACCAACATTGGTGGTGAATGAGTTTTCTTCCAACGTAGTATAAACATCATTCGTTGCTACTGGAGGTACATTATTATTGATGATATTAATATTCACGAAAGCATTGTCGCAAGCGCCATTGCCGTCGCATACTTGATATTCAAATTGATCAGAACCACTATATAATTCGAAAGGAGTATAAGTGTATGTTCCATTTGAATTGAATACTAAAGTTCCATTATTGACATCATCGACCAGCGACCAAAGAAGTCCCGGAGAATCAACATCATTATCATTAATTGCTACGTTGCTGTTACCACTAGTATTCACCAAAAGTCCAAGCACATCATTTAATGCGACTGGTGCATCATTCACAGAAACGATGCTAATAAATGCATTTGTTTGATCACACAATCCTTGTGCGTCGCAAACCTGATATACTATCTGCTCACTACCGTGGAAATTTGCATTGGGTGTATAAACAAAAGCGCCATTTGGATTTAAAGTGAACACACCATTTTGCGCAGGAGTGACAACAGAATAAGTCAACGTTCCTGTTTCTACATCAGAGTCATTGGTTCCAACATTACCGCCAAGAACGCCATCTTCAAGCACATTGTAATTGTCAGACATCGACATTGGCGCATCATTCACATTGGACACATTGATGGTTAGTAATCCTTGATCACAAAGATTGCCAGCATCACAGACGTTATAGTTGATAGTAACGGTGCCGAAGAAATTGCCAGCAGGACTATAAGTAAACGCACCTGCACTAGTCAAGTTAAATGATCCAGAACTCGGACCAGTCAGCACTGTGTAAGTCAAATTGGTATTATCTACATCCGAATCATTTCCTGCCACCGAACCAGAACCCGTATTATCCTCTTGGATATTCAACACATCGTCCATCGCAACTGGAGCGTCATTCACAGCAATAATCTGGATTGTAACCGAAGCATTCGCGCCAAGTCCTCCAGCATCACACACTTGATAATTCAAGGTTTGACTTCCAAAGTAATTTAACGCAGGGATAAATGTGAATGTACCGTTGCTATTAAAAGTCAGAGCTCCATTCGTTGCCGAAGACTGCAAGGTGTATGTCAAATTCGTATTGTCGATGTCTACATCATTTGTCGCAACGTTGCCATTCAATGTAGCATCCTCATTTCCTGAGAAATTATCATTAGTGGCCACTGGTGCGTCGTTCACTGCATTCACAGTAATAGTTAGAGTAGTCACCTCACAACTAGCAGGAGCGTCGCATACTTGAACTGAAATAGTTTGTGTACCAAAATAATTTGCAGGAGGTGTGTATGTAAAACCACCATTGGCCGCCATGTTAATGGTGCCTTGCGTCGGCTGAACTACAACAGTGTATGTTAGTGCATCACCGTCGGAATCAGAATCATTTGTAGCCACGGTGCCATTTAGCACCCCATCTTCATTCATCACAAATGAATCATCAATTGCAGTGAGGGCATCATTCACTCCGTTTACGATGAAAGTCATCACGGCAGTATCTGTTCCTCCATTGCCATCATTCACTTGATAAGTCGCGGTAAACACACCATTCACATTGAGTCCAGGTGTGTAGGTGAATGAACCATTGGAATTGAGGACTAAGGTTCCTGAAGTTGGATTGACGATCACTGTATATGTGAGGGCATTGCCATCCGCATCGCTATCGTTAGTTGCAACAGTTGCAGTAATAGCAACATCCTCTTGCGTGGTGAAGCTATCATCATTTGCTACAGGGATATCATTGACTCCCACCACTTCAATGCTCAATACACTTTGTACGCATGCCCCTGCATCACACACTTGATAAGCCACGCTAAAATATCCGAAGTAATTCGCTCCAGGCACATAGGTAAAATTACCATTTGACTGCATTGTCAATGTGCCGCTGGGCGCGGTTCCTAGCAAAGAAAATGTAAGTGGATTGTTTTCTACATCGTAATCATTACCAGCAACACTTCCCGAAACAGCAACATCTTCCGTTGTTCCAACTTCATCTTCAAATGCCATTGGCGCATCATTCAC
>JAIXWP010000115.1 GCA_027491215.1 Flavobacteriales bacterium
AGATACTAGCGACTAGTGACTAGTGACTAGTGACTAGTGACTAGTGACTAGAGTAGCGACTAATAAGACAGAAAAAGGTACAATGACGCGATAGCGTCATATCAAGCAGCAGACTCTGCGAAGCAGAACCCCACACGAGCGAAGCGAGTACCCGTCAGCGAAGCTACCCGACACCGAAGGTACCAGACACGAGCAAAGCGAGTACTAGAGGAGGCCGCACATGTAGAAGAGGAGACGCGCACCTACGTTGCCGTTCCAATCGTCTTCACCGGGAGCTACTTCCACCAAGTCGAAACCAATGATCTCACGTCCGCTTTCTTTTACCATTGATAATAGGTAGGTCGCTTCATCAAACCATAAGCCTCCCGGCACTGGAGTTCCTGTATTTGGACACAACGTCGGATCGAGACCGTCGATGTCAAAACTGATATGCACCTTTTGTGGCAATTGATCTACAATCTGTGCACAGATATTTTTCCAAGTCTCTCCTTCAAATTGCTTTCTACGCATCGATGCATTTGTATGAACAAATACACGTCCGCCTTGACCTGTTGCTACATCATTTTCCTGCTCACAAAAATCACGAATACCCACTTGTACAAGACCTTTGATCTGTGGGATTTGTAGTGCATTATACATTACTGAAGCATGGCTGTATGTGAAGCCTTCGTATGCGATACGAAGATCCATGTGCGCATCAATATGAAGAATACCATATTGATCATGGCGCTTGGCCTGTGCTCTGAAATATCCAAGAGGAGTGCTATGATCGCCTCCTACTAATCCAACTTTTTTTCCAAGATTTAAATAATGCGTACACTGCTCCTCTACCCATTGGTTCATCTTTTCGCATGCAGCATTGATTTCTTTATGAATCTCAATCGCCTCGGCATCATTCTCCACATCAATTCCATCCTCATACATTTCAATAATGCGCTGAGCCTTCCCTCTCAATTCACTACTGCGAATGGCCATCTCCTCTGGAATATCAATCATCGCGATTCCGTCTTTCCATAAGGTCGGAAAGAATTCATGGAATAAATCCACCTGAAAACTCGCTTCCAAAATATGCTCAGGTCCTTGCGCGGCGCCGCTACCATAACTAACGGTAACTTCCCACGGAACAGGAATCAACACGATATCGGACTCTTCTACTGAAAAAGGGAGTCCATAAATATTACTATCCTTCAATCCTGCAGCATTGGGATCGAAATTCTGAATTTTAATCTCTTTACTCATGCCGCAAATATAGTGTAGTCGCTTCGCTCCTGACGGGTATCTCGCCAAAGGCGAGATGACGGGTAGCTGCGCTGTCGGGTAGTCGCTGACGCTCCTGGCTGGTAGTCGCTTCGCTCCTGAGGGTTCCGCTTCGCGGAATAGGAATAGGGCAGTCTTATTCCGCGAAGCGGAACGCCCAGGAGCGAAGCGACTACCCGACACGCGGCAATCCTATTCCGCGAAGCGGAACCCCCACGAGCGAAGCGAGTACCCGCCAGAAGCGAAGCGACTACCCGTCAGGAGCGATAGCGACTACCCGTCAGGAGCGCCAGCGACTACCAGACAGGAGCGATAGCGACTACGAGAGTTTTACTTTCGTTAACAATAGTTTTAGAACTTTAAGAGAAAGTATGTGTTTATTTGTACATGCAACGACTCCTCGAATACTATTCCGTGCAATTGGATAAAGCACTGTATGCTAAAGATCCTGCCGTATCCGACATTGGTAAAGAAATCCTTCATCATAGCGTCATACTGCTCGCTGAAGAAGGACTCGAAGCATTTACCTTCAAAAAACTCGCTCAGGCCATGGCCTCCACCGAGACCACTATTTATCGCTATTTCCATAACAAACACCAACTCATGATGTATCTGTGCTCTTGGTATTGGAGTCAACAAGAATGGAAATTGGTATTTGCAACAGCGAATATCTCTGAGCCGAAGGTGCAAATGGAACGAGCTATTGAAGTATTGACTTCCAAGACTTCAGCCTCAAAAACACAAATAATGAATGAAGAACTACTGCAAAAAGTAGTATGTGCTGAATTCGGAAAAGTCTTTGACATCCATACAAAACACATCGAAGATTTCGAAGGATACTTCGCTGCTTATCACAATCTTTGTGAACGTATCGCTGCAATTGTTCAGAAATTAGATAAAAATAATAAGCACTCTATGGCGTGGGCTCAAACATTAATTGAATCTTCACAACGCCAACTGTTCTTTCATTTTTACAGAAAAAAAATGAGCGATTGCGCTAAAGATGAAAATACCATGAAACAATTTATTCTAAGTCTTACTTCCTCTATTTAATTATCCCATGGCTGAAAATACAGAATCCCATTCTCCATTTGAAAGACTTTTTAAAATCATCAAAAGCGAAAAAGATGATTTCAAAAATGTCTTCCTATTTGCAATATTCAACGGACTACTGAGTCTTTCACTACCGCTCGGCATACAAGCAATCATTAATTTCTTGAATGCTGGGGAGCTGAGTACTTCATGGGCAGTGCTAGTAATATTCGTAATTCTCGGTGTGGCGCTCGTTGGTTTTATTCAAATAAAACAATTAGCAATTACCGAAAGCATTGAGCAGCGAATCTTCACCAGAGCAGCGTTTGAATTCGCATTTAGACTACCTCGCATTAAGCAATCTGCTGTTCAGAATAAATACATGCCGGAGTTGGTCAATCGCTTTTTCGAAATAATTACGGTTCAAAAAGGATTGTCGAAAATTTTGATCGACTTCTCCTCTGCCTCTATCCAGATTATTTTCGGTCTATTGCTACTTGCACTATATCACCCACTCTTTATTCTATTAGGAGTAGGATTGGTATTGCTGCTCTATGTGCTCTTCCGAATAACAGGTCCTTCTGGTCTTCGTACGAGTTTAGAAGAATCAAAATATAAATTCGAAGTAGCGCACTGGTTGGAAGAAATTGGTCGTACGATGAATACCTTCAAACTTATTGGTAACAGCGAACTTCCTATCACCCGCACCGATAGCTTGGTTGTTGGATATTTAAAAGCCCGCAAAAAACACTTCAAGATTTTGGTGTGGCAATTCAGCGGAATGATCATCTTCAAAGTGATTGTCGCTGCTGGTTTGATTATCCTTGGTAGTATTCTCGTAATAGATCGTCAAATCAATATTGGTCAGTTCGTAGCGAGTGAAATTATCATCGTATTGATCATCAACGCGGTTGAGAAATTGATCTTGAGTATGGATACATTCTATGATCTGCTTACTGCTTTGGAAAAAATTGGTGCCGTTACCGATCTACCTCTTGAAAGTCATGAAGGAAAGGACCTCCGTGATATGGAGTGTGATGGTGGTATCGATATGAAATACAACAATGTTTCCTTTACCTACCCCGACGGACATTTACCTGTAATTCAAAACTTCAATCTTGAAGTGAAATCAGGAGAACGAATATGTCTTTCTGGATCAGATGGAAGTGGAAAAACGACCATATTCAAACTTACCACAGGACTGTTCGATAGCTTCGAAGGAACCATTACCTTGAATGGCCTTCCGATCAGAAGTTTGAAAGTAGATGCATTGCGCGCAATCATCGGAGACAACTTCAATGAAAGCGATGTATTCAAAGGAACACTTTATGAAAATATTCAAGCGGGAATTAAAGAAGTAACCTACGACGACGTAATGTGGGCATCACGACTTGTTGGATTGGATGAATTCATTGCTACCTCTCCGCTAGGACTAGAAACAAAGATTGACCCCGAAGGAAAACGACTTGCATCGAGCATCACAAAGAAAATTTTGATGGCACGTTGCGTAGCGGAACGTCCAAAGATTCTATTGATTGAAGACAGTATTACTAATCTTTCTCCAGAAGAAAGACATAATATCTACAGTCGAATTTTGGATAAAAAATACGGATGGACCATTCTCATCATGAGCAATGACCCAGCAATTGCAGCACTTTGCGGCAAACACTACACGATTACTAATGGAACAATTAACGCATAATCTCTTCGCAAAATGTTAGATATATCAGCACCACAAGGCGTTAAAGAAAGAGTAATGAAAACCGATCTCCAATCATTTAAGGAGATCGCACCAAGCAACAGACACCAATCACTCAAGAGATGGTCTTTTGCCATCCTAGGATTGCTCGTTGCAACACTATTCCTGCCATGGACGCAGAACATTCAATCGCGTGGACAAATCACTGCATTGAATCCAGATCAGCGCCCGCAAACAGTGAACAGTGTCATCGGCGGACAGATTAATAAATGGTTTGTGCAAGAAGGCGACTTTGTAAGAAAGGGCGATACCATCATGTACATCACGGAAATCAAGGAAGAATACTTCGATCCTAACCTTCTTGAAAATGTAGACAGTCAAATCAAGGCAAAGGAAAGCAGTGTTTCTTCTTACATGGAAAAAGTGAAGGCGCTCGATAATCAGGTAGATGCATTGATTGCAAACAAAGCATTCAAGCTTGAACAAGCGCAGAACAAGTTGAAGCAATCATATCTCAAGGTAAAAAGTGATAGCATCGAAAACCTCGCTGCTAAAAACAACCTTGAAGTAGCGAAGGAACAAATGAAACGTTTCGAAGAACTTTATTCAAAAGATCTTATTTCAAAAACGGAATTTGAAACAAGAAAAGTTTCATTGCAAAACGCAACTGCGAAGTCTATCGATGCTGAAAATAAATTGCTCATTTCCCAAAATGAAATATTAGTAGCACGCACCGAACTCAACACTATTGATAGCGACTTCAGAGATAAGATTGGAAAAGCGGAGTCAGAAAAATTTGCCTCTTTATCTTCTATGTATGATGCAGAAGCACAAGTAACGAAACTGCAAAACAGCTACGTCAATTATGACATGCGAAGCGGATTCTATTTTATCACTGCACCACAAGATGGTTACATTACCAAGGCCGTGACGAATGGTATTGGAGAGACCATTAAAGAAGGTGATCCAATTGTGACTATCATCCCTGCTAACATCAATTTAGCAGTAGAAATGTATGTTGATCCAATGGATCTCCCTTTGATCAATCAAGGTCAAACGGTACGATTTATTTTCGATGGATGGCCAGCATTTGTATTCAGTGGTTGGCCAAATGCTTCTTTTGGAACCTTTCCTGGAAAAGTATATGCCATCGATAATTTCATTTCACCGAATGGAAAGTATCGTATGTTAGTTGTTCCAGAAAACAAAGATCTCCAATGGCCCAAAGGTCTGCGCGTTGGTACAGGTGCTGAAGGTATCGCATTGCTAAACGACGTTCCAATTTGGTATGAACTATGGCGTCGATTCAATGGCTTCCCACCCGATTTTTACAATCTTCAGAATAGCACCGCTAGCGATTCATCGAAAGAAACTAAGAAATAAATGCAACACGTTTTTAGATATATCAGCCTTGTAGTTATTGTATTATTTACAATAACCAATGCCGCAGCGCAAAGGGATTCTATCTATACGCTCACATTGGATGAATTCATTCAGCGCGTAGAAAAGAATCACCCTATTGCCAAGCAAGCGCAATTACAAATTGAGCGCGGTGAAAGCAATATGCGATTAGCAAAAGGAGCGCTTGATCCAAAATTAGAAGCTGGCATCGATCAGAAGTATTACGATGAAACCACTTACTATTCTACGACAACTGGAGGAATAAAAATTCCAACACGAAGCCCTATCAGCTTCAAAGCAGGATATGAGTTGAATGATGGAAAATATTTGAACCCAATTTATACGGTACCACAAGATGGTCTTTACAATGCGGGAGTATCGCTCCCACTTCTGCAAGGATTAATGACCGATGAACGCAGAACTGCCATTCGTCAAGCGGAAGCTTTTCAAGATTTCACAGAAGCGGAAAGACAAAAGATCCTCAACTCGTTGTTGTATGAGGCATACGGTGCCTACTGGAATTGGTGGAGCTCCGTAGAAAAAACGAATATTACTGTTGAGTTAATTGATCTTGCATCAACGCGCTTTGAAGCAATAAAGCAACGTGCGATTGCGGGCGACCGTCCGTTCATCGACACGGTAGAAGCATACTTGCAAGTACAGTTGCGCCAGCAGCAATACATCGATGCTTTGATTACAGAAACGAAGGCGCGCTATTTCCTTTCTTCTTTCCTATGGACAGACGCAAGCGATGATAAAGAATCTGTAGGACTCATTATTGCAGAAAATACAACTCCCACAGAACCTCTAGGATTGTGGCCTGATTCAGTAATTGCATTGGACAGTAAACAACTCTATGAAATCATCGATCAAAATCACCCAGAGCTAAGAGCATACGATGCTAAAATCGCTCAACTCGTTTTTGAAGAAAGATGGAAAAGAGAAAAGTTGAAACCCAAACTCGATTTAGAATACAATGCCTTAGCTGAAAACTTCAACACAGCCGGCGATCAAGGTTTTAGCACCAATAATTACAAATGGGGAATGACCTTTAGCTTCCCTATTTTCCTAAGAGAAGCAAGAGGTGATCTACAGATCACACGCATTAAAATTAGCGAAAGCACTTATGAGAGAGAACTCAAAACAACGGAGCTAGCCAACAAAGCACAAGCGGCGTTTTTAAACTTCTCTCAACTACAAAATCAATTCAATATCGTCAGTCAAAACGTCAATAACTATCGCCTCCTTCTCGATGCAGAGCGTACGCGATTCTTTAATGGCGAAAGCTCTTTATTCTTAGTAAACCAACGAGAAGTGAGCCTCGCCGACGCACAAATGAAACGAATAGACATTCAATCAAAACTCGAAATGACCATCGCAGAAGCGAGATATCAAATCGGAAAAATTAGTGACTAACTTAGTTACTAGTTACTAGATACGAGTGACTAGAGTAAATACTAATGGTATAGGGATATAGTTCCTAATAGATACTATTCAACTATTTCATTCGTCACTACTCTAGTCACTAGTCGTTCGTAACTAGTAGCTAAAACTCGTCACTAGTCGTTAGTAACTAGTAACTCAAAAAAGCATGATAACACTTCACATTATTACCCGCGAGGAAGGCCAGATCAACCGCATAGCGGAATGGCTATTAAAAGAAAATCTCGTTCACGGAGGTGTGGATGTAGATTATCAGGACACCCTTGTCTTGGAGGGCGAATCACTCGTTCGTAAGACAACGTACAAACTCCAAGCCCGCACCAAATCGCTCTTGTACAACATCATCGAAGGCGGACTCAAGAGCAACTTCCATGAAAACCCACCGTACCTCTACACCTCGCCCATCGTAAACATGGACAAAGACCTAGCCGCCGACCTGATGGAGAAGACGCTGAAAATTTAAACGATTCGAGATTCGAAATAGAAAATATGGAGATGGATATTGAAAAGAAAACCAATAGCCATCCCTCGATACGCTCGCTATGCGAGCACTCGGGAACCAAGAACCATCCCTCGATACACTCGCTTTGCGAGCACTCGGGAACCAATAACCAAGAACCATCCCTCGATACGCTCGCTATGCGAGCACTCGGGAACCAATAACCAGGAACCATTATCTTCGCGGTAT
>JAIXWP010000105.1 GCA_027491215.1 Flavobacteriales bacterium
ATAAATAATATGGAAAAATCATTTCCTATTTAATTCATAAATCATGGTTTAATATTCTTAACATTTGGAATTTTTTTAAATCATGTTTTGTAATTAATAATGAAATTTTCTTATGAGTTGGGGATTGGGGATTGGGGATTGGGGATAGGAGAAATTTGAGTTTTGAATCCCGAATATCGAATTCCGAATCCCGAATATCGAATTCCGAATTGAGAATTGAGAATTGTTTTTTTGGCCTTTTTTCACCACTCAATTCTCATCTGAATCGTCGTAATTCGCAGTATGAAAAAAATGACAATACTTCTTTTAGTGATGTTTTCGCTTTGCGCATCACTCAACTCTATGGGCGCTATCAAAGGCGAGGAAGTTACCTACGAATTACAAGGCGTAAAGATGAATGGTTATGTATCGTACGATGAATCTTTGAAAGGTTCATTACCTGTTGTTCTTGTAGTACACGAATGGTGGGGTTGCAATCAATTTGCACGCGAACAAGCCGACAAAATAGCTGCTCTCGGATATTTTGCAGTAGCGGTTGATATGTACGGTGACTACAAAATGGCAAACAATCCACAACAAGCAATGGCATTGTCTGGTGTTTTGTATAACGATGCACAATTAGCATTTGATCGAATGAATGCTGCAGTTCAGTTTGTATCAAAATACCCACAAGCAAATATTAAAAATGTATCTGCAATAGGATATTGCTTCGGAGGATCGATGGTATTAAATGCAGCGAAAATGGGTATGGATTTAAAAGCCGCAGTTAGCTTCCACGGCGGACTTCAAGGAGTTCCCGCACAGAAAGGAAAAACGAAAGCACAAATTCTCGTTTGTCATGGCGGTGCTGATCCATTTGTACCACAAGCTGATGTGGATGCATTCCGCAAGAACATGGATGAAACAGGAACGAACTATGATTTCAAAGTATATGCAGATGCAACGCACGCATTCACAAACCCATATTCTACAGAAGCAGGCAAGCGCTTCGGATTACCGATTGCTTACAATGAAAAAGCTTCAAATGATTCTTGGAATGATATGAAGACATTCTTCGCAAAGCATATCACCAAATAAGATTAGATTCATATTAAATCAAAACCTAAAAACGGGCACGAGCTAAATCTTGTGCCCATTTTTTTTCCAAACTCTCTAACTCTCCAACTCCCTAACTCTCTAACTTCCTAACTCCCCAACTCCCAATCTTTTCATATATTAGCATCAATAACTTTTCTTCTTGATATGACGCGTATATCTTACTTGATCCTAATTGCTCTCACCTCTTTATTTCCTCTTGAAACATTCGCTCAAAAATATGCAATGCATGTGCGCGACTCTATTGAGATTCGCAGCAATGCATGGCAAGACACCATTACATGTCAAATGCTTAAACCTACAAGCTTTGATCGCGATGCTGGTACTCAAACCTTCCCATTGATTATTCTTCTTGATCAACAAAATGGATTCACATTTGAATACAATTTGAGCACTATAGATATCCTCTGTATGCATCAACAAGTGCCACAGAGCGTTGTGATTGGCGTTCCCTTTCCGATTGAAAAACGTTGGTATCTAACATCATTTGATAAAAAAGAAAATGAATCTATCAGTGGTTTAGATAAAACAGAAAAGTTATTGTTCGAAGAGATCATTCCTGCAATGCGAAGCCAATACAACACCAATGGTCCTGTTATACTTATTGGACATTCGCGAACTGCTTACTTAGCCAATATCATGATGGTGCGTCACCCCAAGGAACTCGCTGCAGTCGGTGCTTTCAGTGGTTTTTTCTCGAAAGAATTCTCAGCGTATGACATGGCAAAAGCAGTAAGTGAATCACCTGCGCGCGTACCAATGATTGGAGCCAATATGAATCTTTGGACAGGAAAATATTGCCACCACTATTACTCAGCAGGAACATCGATTGAAGAAGATAATTATCTCACGGATTACAGCATTTACTATGTCATTAGTGATACACTTTTAAAATCAAGAAACAACTTTTCGCACTTTATGGTGGGCGTGCAGCACACACACATGACCTCCTATGTGATATCACTACAAAGCATGCTCATTGATTACTTCGGAGAGTATAGTAAGATTCTATCGCACTGGCTTTATGAAAAATGTAATATCCTAAGTGGAGATAAAGTCGCCGAAACGCTTCGCAAAGATTTTGAAGAACTCAACTTCCGCTACGGAAGTAACATTATTCCAAATCCTGTCCACATCTTCTCCATAGCAAGTCATTATTACAATGAAGAAGAACTCGAAGTGTGCAATCAAATATTAGACTTCGGCCGTGAATACTACCCCATGGACCCCGAAATGGCACCTTGGTAAATGACAAATTACAAGTGACAAATGACAAATATAACTAGTCACTAGTATCTAGTCGTTAGTCACTAACTAGTCACTAGTATCTAGTCACTAGTCACTAAGTTACAAGTGCATAAACTCTTTCTTGGCAAGCAACTGCTCTTTTGATTCGCGGTGATCTGGATCATCAACGCAGCAGTCTACTGGACATACAGCAGCGCACTGAGGCTCATCATGGAAACCTACGCACTCGGTACATTTATCAGTCACGATATAATATACATCCATACTAACAGGAGTATTGTTGCCGTCTGAATCTACTTCAATGCTCTGGTTCAAAGGATTAATAATCCCACGAAGACCAGTACCATCAGAATACTTCCATTCAGCTCCACCTTCATAAATGGCATGATTTGGACACTCGGGCTCACAAGCCCCGCAATTGATGCATTCGTCTGTAATCATGATAGCCATAATCTATTTCCTCCGTTGTTTTGAGTGATGTACTAATTTCGCGGCAAAAGTAAGCATTGCTCGCAAATAATGAAACAGGACTTAAAACAACGTATTTCTGCCTTTGTTCAACTGGGAAAGGTATTCGCTCAAATCTCTAAAGACATCGACTGGCCTGGGTTTGAATCAGGTCTTACCAAAGAAGAATGGGATGGATTCAAGCATCTTATCGACTCAGAATTCCAATACAATGGTTGGTTTACTCCTCAGAACGTTAGAAATGCCATCGAATCTTGGTCGCTCGCTTTAACAGAAGAGAACTTGGAGAAATTCATGACGCCATATTCCAAAGCGCTTGAAAACAACCCACAAAAATCTGTTGCGATTATCTGCGCTGGCAATATACCCATGGTGGGATGGCACGATGTAATGTGTACACTTCTCTGTGGACATAAAGCTATCATCAAGCTTTCTTCTGACGACAAACACCTAATACCAGCTTCACTCATCATACTTGCGAAATTCTGGCCTGAAATCGCAGAGCAATACAATTTCGCTATTGGAAAGATGGAGAATTTCAATGCCGTTATAGCAACTGGCAGCAACAATACTTCACGATATTTTCATCAATACTTCGGAGAATATCCAAATATCATCCGCCAAAGCCGCACAAGCGTCGCAATACTGAATGGCAACGAGTCAAAAGAACATTTAGCAGAACTTGGAAAAGATATCTTTTCCTACTTCGGACTCGGCTGCAGAAACATCACAAAACTGTATGTTCCAGTAGGATATGACCTCAATCGCTTCTTCGAAGCGGTTTATCCATTCCACCCGATCGTCAATCACAATAAGTACGCAAATAACTACGACTACATCAAGGCGATTTGGATGCTAAACCAAGACGAGTTAATTGAAAATGGCTTTCTAATTCTCAAAGAAGACAAAAACCTTTCTGCCCCTACAGGTAGCTTGTATTATGAATTCTATGAAAACGAATCTGAAATCAGAACATTCCTAGCCGAAAAAGCAAATGAAATTCAGTGCATCGTGAGCCTATTAGATATCCCATTCGGCCAAACTCAATGCCCCATGCTTTGGGACTACGCTGATGGAGTAGACACTATGAAATTCCTCTCGGAACTAGCTTAGAAAGGGAAGAATCGATCAAAAATAGCAGACTTCTTTTGCCCCGAATTCCGTATATTTGCGTCATACCAATGAATATGAAATATTTTTTCGCTTTTGCCGTTGTTGCGCTCCTTTTCTCAAGCTGCGAAACTGAAGTAGAATTGAATGCTCCATATAAGAGCACTACTGTCGTTTATGGTCTTCTCGATCCTGTCCAAGATACTCAGTGGATTAAAATCAACCGTACATTTTTAGGTGATGGCAACAACTTCGACTATGCTTTGGTAAGAGACAGTTCGGAATACGATTTTTCTGAATTCAAAAGATTGGTTGTGGAAGAATATCTCGATGGTAACAAAACCAACGAATGGGCCCTTCAAGAAAAAGAAATAACAAACAAAAGCATCAACGGTATTTTTTATGGTCCTCTTCAAACGGTTTACTTCTTCCGTCCTGCTGCGCTAAATCAAAATGCAGAATATCGCCTGGTAATTGACTTCTTCGATCGCGAAGATGTTGAAGCAACTACGCCGCTTGTTCAACCAAACGAAATTACTTTCGTAAACCTTACATCGAGCCAAGGTCTTACGATATCGATGGCAACAAAAACGGGTGAAAACTCTTTTGAATTCAACACACTCGAACGCTCTTTCCGTCCCGATGACAGCGCGCCATTCTACGAGGTTGTAGTTCGTTTCAACTATACTGAAAAGAAATACACCGATGCGACTCACACTACTTTAGTATCAGAAACTCCTAAACACGTTGACTACTTCTGCGGATCATATACTTCAGAAGATTCAGAAAGCGGAAAAATTCGATACACTGTAGACGGTGAAGCGTTCTTTAACCTTCTTGGAAATACGCTCACAAACGACCCTAGCATCGTTTATCAAATTGGAACGTATGATCCAACCTTTACCCCTGCTCCAGAAACGCAATGCTTCGAGACAATCATCTACGCTGGTGGTTCAGAACTATACACTTACATCCAAGTAAATACTCCGACATCTGGAGTAGTTCAAGAACGTCCTACATACAGCAATGTGAGCAACGGTATTGGTCTATTCTCTTCACGCAGCACAGCGGCTATTAGAGACATTCCACTCATCAATTCTAATCCACAGCAGGTGCCTAACACAGGAAATGCTCTTGCATTTAGATTTAGCCAATACACTAACATGTTAAACTTCTGTGATCCAGGAAACATGGCGAGCGGTATATTAACTACTTGCGAATAATTGTATCTTCGCCAAAACCATTGGCCGAATGAAATACATTTTACTCGTTACTGCTTCTCTCTTTTCTTTCCAAATAAGCACTGCTCAAGTGCAAATTACTAGCGCAGATTTGCCAGATGCTGGGGATGTGCTCATTCAAGTCAATAATACGCTGAATGCTGATGTCGACTTGGAAGCGACTGGAGCAAACTACAGTTGGGATTTCAATGACTTCCTTACTCCTCTGAACAGCACCAATACGGATTGTATCAATATATCATCCACCCCTTTCACATACCAATTATTTTTCAATAACCCTTTTGATCCAGAGCACGATAGCGATTATGCTAACGGACAAGCTCAAGTAAACCTTGGAACTGTCACTGCTGAGGATGCATATATCTATTTTCAAAATAGATCAGATCGCTTTGCACAAACTGGTCTAGCTGCTACTTTAAACGGAATTCCGATCGGAGCACAAGCAAACCCTGTGGATGTGATCTATGAATTACCAATCGACTTTGGTGATCAAAGCACAAGCTTCTCTGCTATTGAGCTTGAAGTGCCAACACTTGGTGCTTATTTCGGAGAACAAACAAGAACGAATAGTGTAGATGGATACGGTACACTTAGTATCTACGGAGAAACATTTGACGTGGTGCGCGTGCGCTCGGAAATTACTGCTGTAGATTCTGTATTCATTGAATTCGTTGGCACTGGATTCAATATTGAAAGACCACTCACTGTTGAATACAAGTGGCTTTCACCACTTCACAAAGTGCCCGTTCTTCAAATCACCACTCAAGCAGGTATCGTGTCAGGTGTTCAGACCATCGATCTTCTTGCTTCTATTGAAGAAAACGAATTGTCAAAATGGAATGTGTTTCCAAACCCAGCAAATGACCTCATTCAGTTCGCAGGAAATTTCAAATCTAACACTACCGTCAAAGTAGTGGATAGTATAGGAAGATCTGTGATTGAAAACATGCCGATGCTCAACAAACAACTCGATTGTTCGGCATGGCAAGCTGGCGTCTACTTTGTCACTGTTTCAACTGGCAATAGTACTTCTACTCAGAAAATCATTATTCAGTAAGAATCAAACTTCCTCTTTCTTTATCCAATCGAACGTGAAGACTCACGTCCAATTCTTGTTGCAATTCTTCGACGTGTGATATTAATCCCACGACGCGATTTTCATGCTTCAATGATTTAATAGTTTCGAGGACGACAGACAGCGATTCTTTATCAAGCGCTCCAAAGCCTTCATCCAAGAAAAAGAAACTTCGTTCACTTTCATTGATAACTTTCACACGCTCTGCTAGAGCCAAAGCGAGACACAATGATGCTTGAAAAGTCTGACCTCCCGACAACGTCTTTAGCAATCGACGCTTTCCTTCATTGAGATAATCTATCACATAAAAATTATTCTCCTGATCTACATCTAACGCCAAACGCTCACGTGTCAATTTTCTGAAACGAATATTTGCTGCCGCACATAATTCTTGTAAATAGAAATGCGATATATAACTGACAAATCCGCGACCTCTAAACAATACTTCAAGCTCTCTCAAGTTTGCCAAACGCTTCTCTAATGCTGTGCGCTGAACAATGAACTCCGCACCTTTCGCACGATCAGATAATAGCCTTTTCAATTGTTCTTGAGCCACTATTCGCGATTCCTTCAAAGCTTCCACATCTGCCTTCAGCTTTGCTTCACTTTCTTTTAATCGACCAATCTCTTCAGCGCTCGAAAGCTCAATTCCCTCTGTCTTTGCTAGCTCTTCCAAACGTAAGCGCACCGCGTACAGTTGCGAGTCAAAATCGCTCAACTGCTTTGAAATCGCCGCTTCATCCATTGAGCTATTAATCACACTGACCACGGCTTCTGTATCCTTTCCTTCCTGTATCAAAAGCCTTTCCCACTCTTGATTAACCTTGTCAAGTGAATCCGTTTCAGACTGAATATTTTCCTTCAATGTATTCTTCGTGCCCATGAGTGCAGCGATATCGGACTGACACTTAGAAGCCTTTTCTGACGCATCCTTCCAATCTAGCTCCGCTTGACGAATACTATTCTCTACCTTATCAATATCGCTGAGAATCGCAGAATTATCCATTGTTAAATACCTCTGCCACCAATCGTCTTTGTCACTGTTTACCTCTGCATCTATCAACGTAATTTTACCCTGCATCGAAGCAATCTGCGAAGCAATATCACCGATGCTTTTTTCAATGGATTCTTTTTGCTCAAGTAATTTTTGAGAATGATTTTCTTCACTCTTCAAATCTTCTTTCAACTTATCCAACTCCTTATCCTTAGCGACATTCCTGTCCAATCGTTGTTGTGCGTCTTGCCATGTCACGATAGATAGTGGCACCACTTTCTCCATCAACTTTAGATGCGACTCTTTCTTCTTTTCAAAATCGTCGTTCATTCGCTTCATTTCATTTTCTAATGAAGAAATAGAATTCTGCAACTGATCAACTTTCCGAACATCCATTCGGTATTTTTCTAATCGCTTTCGAATACTCAATAAAGCGTCTTCCGCAGACTTTAACTCATCATGATTCCCATCAAAAACAGAAGGGTGCTCAAGACTACCGCAAAGTGGACATGCGTCGCCATTTTGGACCAAAGCCACGAAAGCGCTCAACCCTGCTTGTTTCAACAATTCATCTTTACGATCTGTGTATTCCTTCTCCTCCAACTCCAGTCGCGCTCCCCAAACACCCATACTCTCGTGTTCGGCATCCACCCATTCGCTCAGTATGCCTTCAAGATTCTTCTTGAACTTTTCGAGCTCACTATTATTTTCTTTTTGTTTTTGGGAAAAATTGTTCGCCTCATTGTCAAAGGTCTGTCCAGATGTCGCTACCAGCCCCAATTGTAAGCGTATCTCGCCTGAATCGATCTGTCCCTCCACGGTCTCGCGGTACTGCGCGAAGGATAATGTCTTTGCCTTTGACTGCTCCACGGAATCAAGCACATCCTTAAATTGTGCGCTTAAATTTTTCCTCACCGAATCAGCATTCTTCAACTCGCGCTTCAGGTCATTTCCTTGTATTATTTTTTGCAAATGCTGAACACGCTCCCTACGAGATTCGCGTTTTCCATGAAGCTCTTCTGTCTCTTTCAAACGTGTATCGAGCACTGGCCATGCGGCCTCTAGCTTCGATAGCTTTTCTGTGTTATCCTCTAATAAATCATTTACTCGCTTCAACCTTTGCTCATTATCTTTTTTAGATAAATAAAGCGGACCGAATGATGCTGTAATGCGCTTATAAATTTCAAGATTCTTTCTCAGCGTTTCAATCTTCTCTTGTTCCTGTAGCAGTACTTGAAGTTTCGCTTGGTAGTCCTTCCATTGCTCGTGAAGCTCTTCTAACGATAGCAATGTCGCCAATCGTTTTTGGCCAGCCTCCCATTGGCTTTCCATTTCCGTAATAACACGCGAATGCTCTTCTATGTTATCCTTCAAATGCTGTTCTGTTTCCTCTGAAGTGTCAGATAACTCGTTCAGCTGGGCTTCCACGCGAATGAAATCCGCATTGGCTCGTGAGGAAAGCGTTCGTACAGGCTGAGACAAATCAAACTTATTCAGTTGAAAAAGCTCTTGCAACATTTCATTGCGCTCGGAATCCTTTAACTCTACAAACTCACGAAACTTGCCTTGAGGAATAATGATAGTTCTACGAAAATCGTCGAACTTCATTCCTAGAATAGATGACGCATCCTTTGCAGTAAGCGGCACCCAATTATCTTCTTGCCATTGATAGATTTTTAGATCAGCGCGATCCAGCTCATCAAAATTTTTGGTTTTGCGTTTCAATGTAAACACCGACAAGTAGCGCACCCCTTCATTTTTTCCAACCAAATATTCAAATCGAATCTCGAGCTTTTGACTCTGAAGATTGATCAGTCCTATATTCTCTCCTCTTTTGCTCAAACGCTCCGACTCTCCGTAAAGCGCGATCATCATGGCTTCTAGAATAGACGACTTACCACTCCCCACAGCACCGAAGATGCCAAACAAACCAGCGCTTGTCAATTTTTCAAAATCAATCTCTTGCTTTTCACGATAAGAATACAACCCCTCGATTGACAGTTTCAATGGAATCATTCGTCTCCTCCTTTATTCATTACCTCTTTCAACAATTCCATCAATTCTTCATTTGGCGGCATGCCATTATTTTGTTGAGCATAAAATTTCTCGAACAAACTTGGGACATCCAATTGCAGGTCTTCTGCTTTGATACGACTTCCATCTTGCGCCTCTTGATTTCTTCTCTTAGGAATAAGATGCACAATGCGCTCATGCGCGGTCATCAATGCTTTTCGAGTGGCTGCATCGAGCGAGTCGTCAGTCACAAAAGTCAACTCGACGTATGTATTTTGATGCTCTGCCAACCAATCTAGCGCATCTTGAAGCACAGAAAACTCAACGCGATGTAATTTGTATCCTCGTTCTAAAGTGATAGGCTTGAGAGAAGTTTCTCCACCCAACGAAACAATCACACCATATTTTTCCTGACCAGCTTCACTAAAACTATAATTCAATACAGCACTCGAGTACACCACTGGAAATCTTCTATTATCCACAATTTGATAGCGGTGCAAGTGTCCCAAAGCCGCATAATGCAAGCCATCCGGAAGATGATCAGTGTACATGGCTTGAGCTCCACCGATGTGTAAAATAGAACGCTCTCCCTCTGGTTCTTCCTCCGCAGTTCCTCCCTCCTTCATAAAAAAGAAGTGTCCGATGAATACATTGATTGAATCACTTGTGAAATATTTCTGAGCTAATTGATTCCATTTCTCCCGAAGCAATTCGCGTAAATCATCTTCACGGTCTTCATTTCCAAGATAAATCTTCAAAAGCATTTCATTCGCATATGGAGCTGTAAGCATTACCATTGGCGGGCGTCCGTCGGGATATCGCAAAGTAACTACACCGTTTTCTGGAGCAGCAATTTCAACTCCCGCAGCATTTGTCATCGGAGCAATCATCTGCTGATTTGCGCCGAGTAAAATTATTCCAAGCTCTTTCGCCAACGGAAGCGGTGCTTCTATCAAAGCATGACTATCATGATTTCCTGCAATAGCAATCACAGGACGTTGTCCATTTTTTGAAAGTCTAAAAAGTGTTTTGTAAAACAAATCTTGCGCTTCATGCGAAGGATGAAACACATCGAACAAATCACCTGCAATCACTACAGCATCAACACTTTCACGATCTGCCATCTCAACCAATTCATCCATCACATCACGTTGCTCTTCCAAACGTGAATAGTCCATCAATCGTTTTCCCAAATGCCAATCTGCAGTGTGTAATATTTTATAAATGCTGCTCACTTACTAAAGATCATTTTTAAATGTTTGCAATTTGTCAACAAATCTCTTCCCTTTTATGAAGAAAGATTCAAAGGAAGGTAATTATTTTGTGTCTACAACCTTTGACCACTCTAACTCAATAATCTTTTGTTTTTTATGCAAAGACTTCTTGACAAATACGATTATATCTTATTGGACATTATCTACACATACAAGAAGAATAATAAGAATCAACTTATCAAACTTTCGCAACTAGAAGCAAATTATTGGACGCGCATCGAGCGCGACGATGCGAGAGATAATCACACCGCTCAACTAGGAGAGCGCATCGCACACCTTTACCTCAGCGGGTATATTCTCAACAAGAGTGGAGTTGGATACAATCTAACCAGAAAAGGAAAAGAAGAACTACTTGACGAACGTATGGAGAAAGTAGAGCGTATTTAATGAATAGCTCTCATTAAAACGCTTCCAGCTGTCTTTTCAGTCCTACCATCTTAATGGCAGTTACCGCTGCTTCTACGCCTTTATTTCCAAGATTACCGCCTGAGCGTGCACGCGACTGATCAACGGTGTTATCCGTGAGCACTCCGAAAATAACTGGCTTCTTATACATCAAGGATACATCTTTAACGCCTTGAGCAACCGCGTTACATACAAATTCAAAATGTGGGGTCTCTCCGCGAATAACACTGCCCAAGCAGATCACACATTCAACAGAGGAATTTTCCAAGAGCATCTGAGCACCCGACGGCAATTCATAGCTTCCTGGAACATGAACGATTTTGAGATAATCGAGACGAACACCACAATCAGTAAGGGTCTCTACGGCCCCTCTAAGTAGATTATCTGTGATGTCACTGTTCCATTCAGAAACAACAATCCCGATGCGCATACTCTGTGCATCGGGAAGTTGGTTCTTATCGAATAAAGATAAATTCGCTGTAGACATCTTAAGATTTCTTCGCTTTCAACATAGCAAGAAGACGTGTGCCCTCTCCCCACTCTTGCGATTTGTTATCGTAATTGTCTGTCAAGTCTTTCAATAATGAGATTGCTCTATCGTCTTGGCCTAATTCCATATAAACCTTAGAAGCTTTCAAAATGTACTGTGGAGCAAGGTAGTTGCGACCAGCAGACGAACCAGCTTTCTTAGCTGCTTTGTCCAACCATGAAGCACCTTCTTCGTTGTTACCCAATTGAACATACATATCACCTACGTTACCCATAGAGATTACGCCCAATGCTTCATCATCGAAGTCTGCTTGCTTGAAGTGCTCAAGAGCCTTTTCATATTCGCCCATGTCGCGATAGTTGATACCGCACCAGTAGTGAGCAATTTTACCAGTCTTTGTTCCGCTATATTTATTAGCGATCTCTTCGAATCCAACGAAGTCAGCAGCACCGTTCAATGCAACAGCAGCTGAATCAACTTCTTGAAACTGAAAAGCTCTCCAGCTTGCGTTAGCAGCTTCTTTCTCTTTTGGAGCTTTGTAAAGGAACTGATAAGCGAAGAATCCTACAATAGCAGCGATGATAATACCGCCACCTACCATAACAGGCTTGCGATTCTTATCCATAAATGATTCTGCTTTTCCATACACTTCTTGAACATTCAAGATAGTATCATCAGTTGTTTGCTTGGCCATAGGTCAAAATTTTGTGGATGCAAAAATAACAGGATTTCTCATTCGTCCTAATTTGTATTTAAACCACTGATAATCAGTGATAAATATTTATATTCGAGATAATCCAACCTCTTTTCGAAGTTTTCGTATCCTTTATTACCTTCGTAAAACATACTTCTTATATGAAAATAATGCGTTCGATCGCTGTTGTTGGCCTCTTTCTTCTCTTTAGTTCTTCTCTCGTTGCTCAAAAGAAATATCAAAGTCTCCTTTGGGAAGTTTCTGGAAACGGCCTCAATAAGCCATCGTATTTATATGGTACAATGCACGTCAGTGAAAAGTTGGTCTTCCAACTTGGCGATCCATTTTATGACGCTATTCAAAATGTAGATATTGTCGCACTTGAACTCGAACCTGAGAGATGGCTTGCCGCAATGTTTGATGAAAATGGCTTTGGGCAAATGAGCAATATGCAAATGGATGACGAAGAGGAAGGTTGGGAAATTGCACCACCTCTTCAAAACGCTTTCAAACATCCCAATGACCTTCAGGAAAAAGTAAAAAACATTCTTGCTTTTGAACCTCCTCTGCTCAACTATATGCTGTTCCGCTTTGAAGAATACGGCTCTAGCGCCGACTTTGAAGAGAACACATGGTTGGATATGTATATTTATCAAACTGGAAAAAAACTAGGCAAAAAGACCATCGGACTCGAAACTTATGATCAAAGTACTTTGTATGGACAACTCGCTCGAAAAGCGGAATTGAACTCAAAAACAAAAAAGAGTTTTGACGAAAAAGATCGTAAAAAATTAATCGAACTTCAATCGCAAATCGAGCCCGCATATAGAAGACAAGATCTAGATCTCATTGATAGCATCAGTCAAAATACAAATAGCAAATCCTTCAACGATTATATCCTCATTGAACGAAACAAAGTATTCGTAAATACGATCGATTCTGTTTCGAAAAAAGGAGAAACCATTTTCGCAGGCATGGGCTGTGCTCACCTTCCAGGAAAAGACGGTGTGATCGAAATGCTTCGTAGCATGGGATATACGGTGAAGGCGATGGATAAGGGAACTCGCGACGCAAAGCGCCGCGCTAAGTTGGACAAACTCACCTTCAAAAGAACTTACGCTTCTTTTGCAACAAAAGATCAAGTAGTAAGCTTCAACTCTCCAACAAAAGTCTATCCTATCGGAAGCGGTAATTCTGGTGCTGGCTGGCTGGCAATGGATATTCCCAACGGCGCTAACTTTGTTTTCTATCGCATTAAAACGTACGGAGGCAGTCTTAAGCATGATGTAAATTACATCAGTTCTTCCATTGATAGCATTCTATACGAAGCAATACCAGGAGATATAAAATCAATCAAGCGTGGTACTTATAAAGGACACCCTTCTGTAGATATTGTAAACGTGAATCGACGAGGCGATAGCCAACGCAGAAAGATCATTTACACACCAGAAGAGATATTTATTTTCAAACTTTCAGCAGGCGGTGATAAGGTGATGAAAGGATTCGGAAATGAATTCTTCGAATCCATCAATCTAAATTACGATTTGAAAAATGGAGAGAATAAAACTTGGATTTCTCCGGACAAATCTGTTCAAGTAAAAATCCCAGGTGACATCACATACTATGTCAGCGAAAGCGAAATGTCAGCTAGCTCGCAACTCGAAGTTACATCATCCCATCAAGCCACTGGAAATTACTATAGCATATATCGCATCCCTGAGTCTGAATCATTCTATATCGATGAAACAGAATACCTCAATGAAAACATCGCATATCACTTCGTTGAAGATGGAGAACTCGAAGTGATCGAAGAAAAAAATGCATCAATCGATAATCACCCTTCTCGATTTGGAAAATATCGAGCAAAAAACAACGACATTCTCTGGGCACACTTCATAAAACACAATCTTTCTAACTACGCATTCATAGTAAATGTGAAAGATTCGATTGAAGCAGACAAATTCTATGAGTCGATAAAAATAGAGCTCCCTGAGTACAAGGATTTCTATACCTACAACGACACACTTCTCCATTTCCAAATGGAGATTCCTTACGATCTCAATAAATTCCAGAAAAATTCAAACTACGGCTTCAATTGGCAATCAGATGATGAGGTGAACGAAGCGGAAGGAGTGCGCGAACGAATCCGTATTCAACCTCCATTTTCACCAGAAAATATTTTGGTCAAAATGAATCGTAATGGAAAATATTATCAGGAAAAAGACTCGACGACATTTTTCCGAAATATTGAAGAAAGACTCGACAAAGAAGGAGAACTTATACTCAAGCAAAGGTCCATTCAAAAAACTCAGAAAGGAATACGAATGGAGTATCTCGCCACTGACACCGCTTCTACCCGCGCCATCATGTATCTCGTAGAGCTTCATAACTCCACTTTGTACACCCTTAGCACCAGCATTGATACTTTGGATGGTCCAAGCCCATTCATCAATAAAGCCTTTGCATCGTTCACTCCAAAAGACTCTGTTTTTACACGAAGTATTTTTGATGATGCAGGCGCACAATTCATTGCTGATCTCTACAGCACCGATAGCACCACTCAGAAAAATGCGGTGCAACTTGTTGACGAAGTCTGGATACACGAACGCAACGCCGAAAAACTCAGACAACTGCTCAAAAAACTTCCCGCTCTAGAAGATAAAAAGGAAGTCGAAGAAATAAAATCTTCAATGGTTATGGAGCTTTGGAGAGATTCTAGCAAAACAAACCTCGATTTTCTGCAGCAGGAATACTACATCAATATTGATAGTGCGACGATGCAAAATCGTATTCTACAGAACCTTGGTTGGATGAATACAAAGGATGCCACTTTGTTGATGAAAAAACTAATGCTCGACGAGCCACCTATTGGAGGAAAAAGCATCACCTCAAATCCACTCTATGCCTTAAAAGACAGCCTCGAACTAGCCAAACTTCTTTTCCCAGAAGCTATGTCGCTCGTTTCGCTGCAAGAGTATGAGGATCCGACTTATTCTATTTTGGCAACACTTGTGGACAGCGCAACGGTATCCAATTCGCTTGTACAACCTTACTTGAATCAAGTATTGCTAGAAGCAAAAAATGAATTGAAAAGAGTGAATGGAACAGAAGAAAAATCATACAACTTCAACACTACTCCACTCATCAATTACTGCCGAATTCTGCAGCCTTCACGATCTAAGCCAGAGGTAAAAGCTTTCTTCGACAAAATCTACAAATCGAAGAAAAGACAACTTCTCATTGACATCACTGAATTCAACATCAATCACAAAATCAGCACTCCTGACTCAATCATCGAATTTATTGGAAAAGAAAAAGAATATCGACTCCCCCTCTATTCCACTTTGTATGATCTGAAATCAACTAACCTCCTGAAATCTGATTGGGCCACTACTGATTCGCTCGTGGTGTTACATGCAGAAAAAAGATATGAGGGAAAGTACGACAACAAAGGAAAAGTAGAAAAGGTAGAAATTCTGGGCGAGCACATAAGAACCATTAAAGGCAAAGAGTACAAGGCCATTTATCTAAAGTTCAAAAGAAAAGGAGAACTTGATTGGCGAGGTACTGTTTTCGTTATACCAAATGATGGATCTTTGTGGTCTCCAAATGTATGGGAGCCATCGAACACGACTGTGCTTGATCCAGGAGAAAACGAACAAAAAGAATTAGATAGAGTGTATCGTCAAATCGTAGATGCACATAGGAACAACAAATCAGGAGATGCAAACATATTCAGCAGCTACCAAGGATGGGAATGAGGTAATGAGTGATCTGCGTGAAGCTCCATTGAGTATCGCTAAACTCTCATTGTTTCAATTCAAAAATTATGAATCCATCGAAATCAATTTCGATGCTCCTGTAGTATGCTTTCTTGGGGATAACGGTGAAGGAAAAACAAACCTGCTCGATGCCATTCACTACTTGACTTCTTGCAAATCCTATTTCAATGCGGTTGATAGCCAAAACATTAAATCGGGTGAAGATCAAGGTAGCATTGCAGGAGAATTTATGCGCAACTACCAACCTGAAATGGTGCATTGCGCGTTGAGAAAAAATCAACGTAAAATTTTCAAAAGAAATCACAAGGAATACGATCGACTTGCCGAACACATCGGCTTTCTTCCATCAGTGATCATCACGCCTTATGATATCGAACTCATCCTCGAAGGAAGTGAAGTGAGACGCAAATTTGTAGACATTACCATTTCTCAGTATTCAAACAAATACCTCGAGCATTTAGTAGCCTACAACCAAGCTCTTTCTCAAAGAAACAATCTTTTAAAATCTTTTGGAAAATCAGGAAAATACACCCCTGAGTTATTAGAGCCATGGGATTTCCAACTCGTTCAGCACGCTACCTTCATCTACGAAGAGCGTTTGAAATTCTTTGAAAAATTCATCCCCGTTTTCAATGGAATGTATCAAACCATATCCAATGGAAAAGAACAAGCTTCACTCGAATACAAGAGTGATCTAGCAACCGATAGCCTTGAAAATCTTCTATTAAAAAATAGGGATAAGGATAAATTTCTTGAAAGAACTTCTGCCGGAATTCACAAGGACGAACTCGAATTTTTACTTGATGGTCATCCACTCAAAAAGTTTGCTAGCCAAGGCCAACAGAAATCATATCTCATTGCACTCAAGCTCTCACAATACCTCACCCTAAAGCAAGAAAATGAGGCAACACCCATTCTACTACTCGACGATTTATACGACAAAGTAGATGAAACTCGTGTAGGCAATCTACTTGCTTGGTTGCATCAAAACCATCTCGGACAAATATTCATCACAGATACACACACCGACCGTATTCCTGCCTTGCTCTCAAAAATGGAGGCTAAATTTGAAGCGTTTCATATCCAAAAAAACGCAGCTTCTAAAATGTCCTTCTAACTATGAGTTCAAGAAAATACAATGACCTTCCCATCAAAGCGATCATCCAACAGATGCTTGATAATGCCGGAATGTCCAAAAAATACAACGAACTCGAAATTATTAAGTGCTATCACGAGGTCATGGGTTCTATGATTTCTAAGCGCACCCGCGAGGTCAAGCTTCGCGATAGAACTTTGGTTTTGAAAATGGATAGCGGGGTACTCAAAGAAGAACTCAACCACAACAAGCGCCAAATCATCCAAATGATCAACGATAAAATGGGGGCTCCCATCATAGAAGAAGTAGAGGTTTGGTAGGTGTTTTTCATGTTTAAATGTATATTCGCAACACCCCCGGGGAAATTTTGAAACCAACTCGTTAAATGTCCATGAAATCGTTTTTACTAAAACGTCCTAAACTCACTCTTCTATCCATTGGCGCTGTAGCAGTCCTCGTACTTTCTGCTGCATACTCTCGTGAAGCTAAACCGATGCAATACCACTCTCAAGATGAGGTAGTGCAAATGATGATGTCGGTGACCGGACTTCCTGTTGGTGACAATGGCTATTTCACAGGTAGCGGAAAGTGTGCAGGATGCCACGGAATCGACCCAGTCGGCAATGCCAACATGACTGCCGAAGGTGTGCACATCAGTCCTACGGAAGACTGGAGGGCTACAATGATGGCTAACAGTGCAAAGGATCCACTTTGGAGAGCTAAAGTGGCACATGAGACTTCAGTAAACCCTGCGCATGCTCAAGAACTCGTAAATAAATGTACAAGTTGCCACGCTCCTGCTGGTCGCTACTCTCACCTTATGATGGGTGAAGAAAATTTTACAATGGAACAATTAGTAGAAGATTCGATTGCTCTTGATGGCGTCAACTGTGGGACTTGCCACCAACAACGCATGGACAATCTTGGCCAATTCTTCTCCGGAGAATTGCACTACCATACCGACACCATCTGGGGACCGTATGTCTCTGAAGAATTGAGCTTCCCTATTTTCGAAGCTGCCATGACTTCATTCGTAGGTTATACTCCTGTGGGAAACCACAAAGTATCAAAGTCTGAAATGTGCGCCGCATGTCACACGCTTGTTACAAACACTGCGGATCTAGAAGGAAATGCTACTGGCAACACATTCATTGAACAAGCAACCTATCACGAATGGTTGAACTCTGTTTACAATACTAATACTCCTCAACGTAAAGAATGTCAAGGATGTCACATGCCTCGTCTAGACGAACCTATTGTTATCGCATCTGGCTACGCATTCCTACCAGGCCGCCAACCTTTCGGTCAGCACTGGCTCGTAGGTGGAAATACTTTCATGCTTGGTCTCATGAGAGACAATGCTGAGGAACTTGGAGTGACTGCTACAACAGACAACTTTAATACGGTTATCGATCGCACATTGAGCCAACTTCAAAATGAAACAGCAACAATCGAAATCACTCCTGGTGAAGTTGATGGAGATACTGCTCGATACAGCGTGCGCATCACAAACCTATCTGGTCACAAATTACCAAGCGGATATCCAGCAAGAAGAGCTTACCTCGAATTCGAAATGATCGATGAAGAAGGTAATACTATTTTCCACAGCGGTAAGCCTGCAATTGATAGTCCATTTGAAGTTTATGGAAATGACTTGCCATACGAACCGCACCACGATTTGATTACTTCTGAGGAACAAGTGCAGATATATGAAATGGTGATGGGAGATGTCAATGGAAATCCAACTACTGTTTTAGAAAGAGCAGATGAAATGTTGAAAGACAATCGACTTGTTCCACTCGGATTTAGCACTCTCCACAGTGCTTATGATACAACAATGATTGTTGGCGCTGCTGCAACTGATCCTAACTTCAACAAGATCGGCGGTGCAGAAGGAACTGGCACTGACGAAGTTCGTTTCCACATTCCTGTAACGGGAGTAAATGGAAATGTAACGGTGCGTGCTAAAATCATGTTCCAAGCAGTTCCTCCGCGTTGGGTGGAAGAAATGTTCGGTGTAGAAAATGATGTGATCAATGCATTCGAAAGCATGTATTGGGAAGCAGGTCCTGCGCCAGTGCAAATGGCAATGGCAGAAGAAACTTCTATCATCGTCGGAATTCCGAATCTAGAAGCAAACAAATTCTCGATTGGACCAAACCCAACCATGAACGGAATGATCACTGTGAATGGAGGAAAAGACACCATCAAAGAAATTAGAATCTATAACCTCCAAGGTCAACTCATCGAAACGCGTCGTATCAACATGATTCGCACACAAATCAATTTACCTGCTGCAATGGGGACATACATTATCGATGTTCACACAAGCAATGGAAGATACGTTGAGAAAGTGATTAGACGATGATCCAATTAAGACATGTACAAATGCAAGATGCCGAGCAAATGCTCGGCATTTATGCTCCATATATTTTGGAAAATGTGGTTTCGTTTGAAATCAAACTTCCCACTATCGAAGAATTTCAAGAACGTATAAAAAATTACACGTCAAAATATCCGTGGCTCGTTGCAGAAGATAATGGCAGAATCATCGGATACGCTTATGCATCTACCTATCGCGAGCGTGAAGCATACAAGTACTGCGTGGAAACAAGCGTGTATGTAGCAAATCAAGCACAACGAAAAGGGGTCGCAAAAAAACTTTACGACCAACTTTTCGAAGAACTGAAAAAATTGGAACTCCATCAAGCATTCGCTGTAATCACTCTACCGAATGATAAGAGTGTAGCATTCCACGCTGCTTGTGGATTTATTTCATTCGCCACTTTTCCCGAAGTCGGATTCAAATTCAACCAATGGCACGATGTCCATTGGATGAGAAAAGTGATTGGCTAATTACAACAACTCATTCGCTAAATTAGCAAGCTCGCTTCGCTCGCCTTTTTCAAGCGTGACGTGACAATACAAATCCTGCCCTTTTAAACGCTCAATAACGAACGATAAACCATTACTCTGCTCATCTAGGTATGGAGTATCAATTTGTCGAACATCACCCGTCAAAATGATCTTTGTATTCTCACCCGCACGCGTGATGATGGTCTTCACTTCGTGAGGTGTCAAGTTCTGCGCCTCATCCACAATCATGATACAATTCGACAAACTTCGACCACGTATGAAGGCAAGAGGACAAATGGTTATTTTTCCTGCAGCTTGCATCTCATCAATCGCCTTGCGCTTCTTCTCATTTTCACCAAATTGATTTTTGATGAAATTCAAATTATCCCAAAGAGGCTGCATGTAAGGATTCACTTTCTCCTCGGCGTCTCCAGGCAAGAATCCAATCTCTTTATTAGATAGCGGGACAATAGGACGAGCCAAGAATAACTGATCGTACGTATTCTTCAACTCTAATGAACCAGCCAATGCAAGCAAGGTCTTTCCTGTGCCAGCCACACCACTGATCGTGACAAGTCGGATTTCAGGATTCAAAATCGCATGCATCGCAAATGCCTGTTCAGCGTTCTTAGGTTTGATACCATAGGCATATACCTTATCTACACGCTGAAGAGATTTTTCTTTACCATTAAAATAAGTCAATGCAGAAGATTGTCCATTGCGAAGAATATAAAAATGATTACTCATTTTCTCCTTTCCAAGCACCGTCAGTTTTTTCGATTCACCATCTTGATAAAGTTTGCGAATAAACTCACTTTCCACATCTTCGATCAACGACATACCACTGTACATCATCATGCTGTCCTTTACCTTACCAGTCTTGTAATCCTCGGCGGGCAAGTCAAGCGCCTTTGCTTTTAATCGCAAATTGATGTCCTTGGTGACCATCACCACCTTCGACTTCTTTTCTTCTTGTTGAAGTTGAAGAGCAGCGTTCAGAATTTTGTGATCATTCTTTTTATCATTAAAAATTCTCTCCGCATCCGAAGTTAGATTTTCAGAAGAATTTAAAATGATTTTAAGCTTTCCCCCCGCCCCATTGTGCAGCGGAATCCAAGCTTGTAGAGAATGATTTTCGGAAAGACGATCAATAATTCGAATGCACTCACGTGCCTCGAAATTTTTGATATCGTTACCCACTTTAAACTTGTCCAACTCTTCCAATACTGTGATAGGAATAGCGACAAGATTGTCTTCAAAACTGTTGATACAGTTGTGATCGTGTAACAGCACAGACGTGTCTAGCACGTAGATCTTTTTTACTTTGCGCGGTGTAGGCATAAGCCGTTAGGTATTAAGCGTGTAACTGTAAACTCCCTTCTCGGCCGTCTTCCGTTGAAGAAAACCATTAATCGGGCTTCATAAAATTAGACTTCTAAATATTAAGCCAACTTTACCACTTACTTACTTATTAACTATGCGCGGATGATAAAGCGACTGAAAATTAAGCCAGTATAAAACCTCGTTGAAAACTGCCCGGTGCCTTCGATATGCTTCCTTCGGAAGCTACTCAGGCACCTCGCGCAAGAATAACGCTCGCAACAAAATATACTCAGGCACCTCGCAACGAATGTGTGCTAACAACAAAACAGAATATTCCTACTTTATTCCATCGTTAAACAGAATAATTTCTTTCGTTCCCAATTAATTCGAGATAATGATCTTTGAATCAAAAATGGCTTACATGTACATTCTAGTGTGCGCTAACGGTGGCCTCTATGTAGGAAGCACACACTCTTTAGATAAAAGAATTGCCGAACACAACGCAGGTGAAGGCGCCAATTACACCAAAAAAAATCTTCCTGTAAAACTAGTCTTGGCAGAAAAACACACTTCAATAAGCTCTGCCTTTAGAAGAGAACAACAAGTAAAAAAATGGTCCCGAAAAAAAAAGATCGCCTTAATTGAAGACCATAAAGAAGAACTAATAGAACTAGCAAAAAAAAATTTCAAATAATAAATCCGAAAGGAATCCGAAAGGATTCCGAAAAGGATTCCGAATCTATAAAAAAATGTACGGTCAATTGCGCGCGAGGTCCCTGAGTAAATCCCGCAGGGATTGTATCGAAGGGCCGCGCAGCCTTATCTTGCGGCCATGAAAACCACCTTCACTACCCCCATCATCATCCTCTTCATCCTGCTCACAGGATTCGCTAACGCACAGAGTAAACAAGATCTTGCGACGATTAAGAAACTCGATGCTACTTTTCAAAAAGCGCTGACAGACTTCAACGTACCGGGAATGGCTATTGCTATTGTGAAAGATGACAAAGTCATTTTTGCAAAAGGATACGGCACAAAAAACACTGCTACCAACGAGCCGGTTACCGAGAACTCTTCCTTTGCTATTGCGAGCAACTCAAAAGCATTTACCGCAGCGGCGCTTGCTATACTTGTCGATGAAGGAAAAATTAAGTGGTCAGATAAAGTCAAAACATACCTCCCCTACTTCGAACTATACTCTCCCTATGTGACAGATGAAATGACCATTCGAGATCTATTATGTCATCGCTCTGGTCTTGCTACTTTTTCTGGAGACCTCATTTGGTATGGAACTACTCACTCGCGAGCAGAAATCATCAAGCGCGCAAAATACCTAGAACCTGTCTATGGGTTTAGAGAAAGCTATGGATACTCTAATATCATGTTTCTTGCAGCAGGTGAAATCATCCCTGTAGTGACAGGTAAAACATGGGATGAATTCGTTCGTGAAAAATTCTTTGCGCCGCTTGCAATGACAAATGCAAATACAAGCATCAAAGATTTCAAGCCCGGTCAAGACATCGCAAGTCCGCACAATGAAGTCAATGGAAAAAATGTTCCGATTGAATATGTAGATTGGGATAACATCGGTCCGGCCGGAAGTATCAATGCTTCGGTAATGAACGTTTCACAATGGATCAGACTTCAACTCGGCAAAGGCACCTTAGAAGGAAAAAAATATTGGAGCCCGGCGCGCACATTTGAAATGTGGGAAAATATTACACCAAAACCTGTAGGTGCATGGCAAAGAGAGAACATGCCTTCTCGTCACTTCAATGGTTATGGCCTCGGTTGGGAATTGATGGAATACGGCGGAGCAAAAGTGGTGAGCCACGGCGGCGGCTACGATGGTATGATTTCAAAAACAGTACTAGTTCCTGAAAAAAATCTTGGATTTGTAATCTTGACAAACAATATCAATAGTCTTCCTTCTTGTCTCACTTTCTCTGTGCTCGATGCATTCTTAAATGTTCCTTCTGGAAAAGACTGGCCAGGTATTTTTCTTGAATTCAAAAAATCAGATGAAGCGGGAGCGGCACAGGCGAAAATAGAAGCTGAACAAAAACGATTGAAAGAGACAAAGCCTAGCTTACCACTCACAGAATACGCAGGCACGTACTCGAGCCCGATGTATGGCGATGTAGAAGTTAAAATAGAGCCTTCTGGCGAACTTTCTATCGACTTTAAGCCAACAGCACTCTTTAAAGGCAAATTAGGCCATTGGCACTTGGATACGTTTAAATTGAACTGGACCACTCAAATGATGCTTCCACCTGGAGATGTAAGCTTCGTAATCAATGCGCAAGGAAAGGTCGAAGAACTTAGAGTATTCGTAGAAAACCCTGATTTTGACTTCACTGAGTTGAAATTGATGAAAAAATAGGTTATTTTAAAAAAAACTGTATATTTGCGCCCGCTAAAAGCAAATGGCACCGTAGCTCAATTGGATAGAGCATCTGACTACGGATCAGAAGGTTTGGGGTTCGACTCCCTACGGTGTCACTAAAGCAAATCAAAAGCCCTCTTCGAGGGCTTTTTTTATTTCCCTACTTTTGTGGAAATCCGATTTCAATGAAGAAAGTTTTACTAATGTTCGTGCTATGCACTTCTTTCGTTCAACTCAACGCGCAAAGCAGAAGATCAAGTGATGAAGAAAACAGTGATGAGACCGTTGAACTAACCGACAAAGAGGAAGAAGAAAAAGATCCTTTCACAGGCATCAGCATTGGTCTCAACATCGGCAGCTACTTCGCTTCAAAAACTACTGCCAATATCTATAACGGTACTTGCCAAATCGGCGACCTCAATCGCCCTGATGGGGTGCAATGCTACACCATCGCTGAAAGAATTGACCCAAACACATTTCTCCAAACATGGCAACAAATCACCCAAGATGTTGGGGCGACGAACGTTGCTGTACCATTCGATTCGTATCCTGTCAATATGAGATACTCTCCTGCATTCAATGTAGGTATGCAGATCAAATACAATTGGGGAAAAGATCACGCGCTGGTTTTCAATTTCAATACGGTGAGATTAAAAGCAATCGACGTATTCACACTTCGATTCGAAGGAACAGGAGCTCAACTCAACGCTCAACAGGATATCCGCACTTATGATATCACCGGCAGTGAACAACGATTCAGCGCCAATATCGGATACCGCGGCGGTGTTATGATCAACGAAGGAATGAACTGGTACTACCAACTCGGTGGAAGCATGCTTGGAACACAAGTAGAAAAAAACCAAATCTTCATCGAAGGCAATGCATATGACTTATTCCTAGGCGCACAAAACCCCAACCAATTCGTGACACTCGATAACAGCCCAACAGGTATTGGTTTTGGCGGATACGGGGCGCTCGGTATCGAATTTTTTATTAAAGACAAATACACTTTCGATATCAGCTTTATGACCTCTCGTGATACTATGAAGATGTTCAACTATTCAACCACTGGATGGAATAAAACACTGATGGCCTCTTTCACATTGTAACTTTGAAATTCGCCATCACAGATATCGAAACCACGGGTAGTTATGCTTCAGGAAATAGCATAATCGAAATAGGTATTTGTGTTGTTGAAGACGATAAAATCATCGAGGAGTTTCATACACTGCTCAATCCAGGCATATCTCTACCACCTTTTATAATTGCGCTTACCGGCATTCAAACTCACATGTTGGCAAGCGCACCATCATTCTCACAAGTAGCAGATGACATTGCCGACATCTTCAAGGATGCGGTCTTTGTTGCACACAATGTCAATTTTGATTTCAGTTTTTTCAAAGCAGAATTCGAAGCACTTGGAATGACTTTTAATCCACCCAAACTTTGCACCATCAAACTCGCACGAAAGGCCTTTCCTGGTATGCGATCGTATGGTCTTGGTAATATTTGTCGTGATCTACAAATCATCAACGATGCTCCACACCGCGCATTGGGCGATGCTCGTGCAACCACATCGCTTTTCTACAAATGCTTAGCAAACGTTGATTTCGATGTTGTACAAAAATTAATGGGAAGAACGACTACCGAAAATTTCCTTCCTCAACATATTGATCGTGCAGAGTATGACAAACTTCCAGAACGTACCGGTGTCTATTACTTCCTCAACCAACTAGGAAAACCTATTTATATCGGGAAGGCAAAAAATATAAAAAAACGCGTTCGTTCACATTTTGCCGGACCACTCAACACTGCAAAGCTGCAAGGATTTATTCGTGATATTCATCAAATTGAATTTCGCGAAACAGGAGATGAAACACTAGCCTTGCTTTTAGAAGATTCGGAAATCCGGAAGCATTGGCCTCCTTACAATCGCGCACAAAAAGCAAAGACCAATTATTATAACATCATATCCTACGAAGATCAGCGAGGATATTTGAGATTAGCTGTGCATAAAGGCAAATACGCGTCGAATATTATTCAATCGTTTACCTCTTCTATTCAAGCAAGAAATTGGCTCATTGAAACCACAGAAAGATTCAATATCGACCTTCGACTTATAGGACTAGATACAGGTCTTGAGAAAAAAGAATGGCCAGAAATTGATGAGCATAACAACATCCTCTTCGACGCATTAGAAACATTGAAAAAAGAACAAGCCAGCTACGTTCTACACAAACAAGGAAAAGCGAAAGGCGAGGTTGCATTCATCTATATCGAAAAAGGATTATTTCAAGGATTTGGATTCGCACCATATGAAGTGCAAATCACAAATCTCGAAGAGCTCTTGACATACATCGAAAAACTCCCCGTAACTGAGATCAATCAATCCATCGCCCTCTCCCTCCTAGAAAATCCACGCCTCTGGAAAAAAACAGAGGTCTCCACTTGGGAGACCTCTGAGAGTTTATGAGAAGCGTTGACTTTAAAATGAACAAGCTTCCTATTTCATTTTGTAAATAGTCACCGTCTCTAAAGAGTTCTTTGGATTCAATCGATTCAACAGTATATCAAACCATCCTGGTTCCACTCTAGTGCAATATGTAAGCGTTGGAAAATAGCCTTGCATGCGCTGTACACGTTCATCCAACTTTTCATCATTGTAAAACAAAATATAATTCGGCACATCCTTCGGATCATAGGTGCCTTTTTGTTTCTGCTCTAACTCCGGCATCATTGCAATCTCCGCAGCCCAATCACTAGAAGATCTAAAAACATAATACCACTGCCAATTGCCAGAATAAAACTGCGGTACCTGACTACCTGAATCACCTTGAGTAAATTCTTGAATGAAATTTCTACAATCACCACTCTCATATAAATACAACATGGCTTCCACTCTGGCACGTTTAGAATATGTGGTAGCTAAGACCAACATAGCTGTGATATTCAACACCCAGAAAAAACCCCACAAGCCTTTGTGTAAGCTCGTTCTAGACAACCAAAATCTAGAAGTAGAAACGAATTGATTCCAACCGATGACACCTAGAATTACAAAAAATGGCAACGCTGGTAAAATAAATCGCTCCTGTCTATTGGGATAAATAATATGAAAAACAACAAAGAATGTGATTGGTAAAAAGATGAAGAAATATTTCTTCCAACTTTTGAAATACCCCCACAGCAACATCAAACTCACAGGAGGTATAATAAACAGACTGATGAAACTCAAGTACGCAAATGGACTACCCGGATAGTTCATAGCATTCTTCGCATTATATCCAAAGTATCCTAACAAATGTTGGAAAGGCTGTCCCCCCCATAAGAACACATCATCTATCTGTGTAAGAAAAAAAGCGATAAAGGCTACGATGCCAAATGTGATGAACCTTGTAATTTGTTTTTGTAAAAGAAAAACAAATCCAACACCAGCAACAATCAACACCGTCTGATAACGAAATCCTACTGCTAAGCCCATTATAAAGGCTGCAAGAATCAACTTCCCAAAACGAATCTGCTGTGATTTATCAAAACGATCCTGTAGAGTCAACGATCCATTTCCAAATGGAAACTTCAATTGAATGTATTGAAAAGCATTGTTTTTTAATAAGTAATAAACCCCAAATAATAGCGGAGGCATACATACCAATTCAACCAAATTTCTCACTGAAAAATTAGGGAGTATGGCTAATAAAGCAAGTAACAATCCAACTCTAAATGCATCCTTCTTACCACTTAAACGCTCCGTGATGCGATAAGCAAAATAGATAGTCAGCAATGAATAAGCAGCATGAATCAAGCGTATCAAATACATCTGTGTATCTGGATGCTCAATACCTAAAACATTAAATATTTTGAAAAAAACAAATAGAAAACCTAAATAGAAAAAACTGATCGGTTCTGGTTCTTGACGATCATTGCCTATACCTGGCATCCATTCATTAAAATTATATCCGTCGGCCCAACTACTCGATGGTTCAACGGTGAGAAAATGATCATCATGCATCATATAGCCCTTCGCAAAAAACACCGCTATCAAACGCACTAGAAATGCCAGCATCAATAAAAATGCAAGCGGCCTTTCTTCGATTATTTTTTTCAAATTCATTTTCTAGAAAAATTCTATACTTGTAAAACACCTGTAGAATAAGCTCTTTCAGCAGGAGCATGATTGGCAGCCTCTATTCCCATGCTCAACCATTTTCTTGTATCTGTCGGATCAATTACTGCATCCAACCACAAACGCGCTGCTGCGTAATAAGGCGATGTCTGTGAATCATATCGCTCTTTAATCTTATTGTAAAGTTCGTCCTCTCTCTCTTTAGTAATTTCCTCACCCTTCGCCTTCATCGACGCAACTTCAATCTGCAATAAAACTTTTGCGGCTTGAGCTCCGCCCATTACTGCAACTTGCGCTGTCGGCCAACCCACAATCAATCTTGGATCATAAGCCTTTCCGCACATAGCATAATTACCGGCACCGTAGCTATTACCGACCACAATAGTGAATTTTGGCACTACACTATTTGCTTGCGCATTAACCATTTTAGCGCCGTCTTTAATGATGCCACCATGTTCACTGCGCGAACCGACCATAAAGCCTGTAACGTCCTGCAAAAACACTAATGGAATATTCTTTTGATTGCAATTCATGATAAATCGTGCAGCCTTATCAGCGCTGTCGCTGAAAATAACGCCACCCAATTGCATACCATCTTTCTTACTCTTCACAATCATACGCTGATTGGCAACAATACCAACGGCCCATCCATCAATACGAGCATAACAACACAAGATGGTCTTTCCATAATCAGCCTTGTATTCTGTAATGTCACTATCATCTACTATACAAGAAATAATATCTCTGACTTCATAAGGTTTCGTGCGATCTTCGGGAAGAATGCCATATAAATCTTTCACGTTTCTCTTTGGAGCAATTGGCGCTACTCGATCAAAGCCCGCTGTTTTTTGTGGCTTGCCAAACTTATCTATCAAATTGCGAATGGTCGTCAATGCATCTTTGTCATCCTTCGCTTTATAATCTGTAACACCAGATATTTCGCAGTGCGTTGTTGCGCCGCCTAATGTCTCGTTATCGATATCCTCACCAATGGCCGCCTTTACGAGGTATGAACCCGCCAAGAAAATAGTTCCTGTCTTATCTACTATCAACGCCTCATCTGACATGATTGGGAGATATGCTCCGCCTGCCACACATGACCCCATAATTGCAGCGATCTGAGGAATACCCATGCTGCTCATCATGGCGTTGTTTCTAAAAATTCTTCCGAAATGTTCTTTGTCTGGAAAAATTTCATCTTGCATTGGCAAATAAACGCCCGCGCTATCCACTAAATAAATAATCGGAATTCTATTTTCCATCGCAATTTCTTGCGCACGCAAATTCTTCTTCCCTGTAATAGGAAACCATGCACCAGCCTTTACTGTAGCATCGTTCGCCACCACAATGCACAAGCGTCCTTTTACATAACCCATCACCACTACGACTCCTGCACCCGGACAACCTCCGTGCTCTTTATACATTTCATCTCCTGCAAATGCACCAATCTCAATGCGATCTCTCCCTTCATCCAAAAGAAAATCTACACGCTCACGAGCGGTTAATTTTCCTCGCTCATGTTCTTTTGCGATTTTCGCCTTCCCTCCACCGAGATAAATTTTCTCCAAACGATGATTCAACTGCGAAACCAATTGCATCATCTTGTCTTCATTTTTATTGAACTCTAATACTCCTTTTTCCATAAAGCCATTTTCATTGAATGGTTAATGGTGCGAAGTTAATCATTCATATCCCCTATTTTCGCCCCATGAGATATTATCTAGCAATATTCACATTTGTTATTTTAGGTTGCCAAAACAAGCCTCAGCAAACGCTCCCCACATCGCCCGCTGAAATCACTCGTCCTGAATATGCTAAAGGTTTTGAAATCCATCATTTCGGTGATAAAACTTCCATCATCCTATTCGATCTTCAAAACATTGGAGACACCCTTGAAATCATCGATTTACCTAATGTCCCTGCGCAGCACATTGCTTGCTTATCTACTACCCATCTTTCTTATTTTGATAAATTAAATGCGCTCGAAACGGTTCAGGGAGTTGCTTTCGGGCATCTTGTCAGAAATCAAAATGCGCAAGCAGCTCTTGCAAAAAATAAGATGCTTGACCTCTCCGACGCGGACGATGTAAGCATGGAATTACTGCTATCCATAAAGCCTGAATGGTTCACTGTATATCCATACGGACACGATGGATACGAAAAATACACATCAAAAGGAATCAAATGCCTGCCGATTTCTGAATACCTCGAAACACATCCTCTCGGAAGAGCTGAATGGATAAAAGTTTTTGGTGAGTTATGCGGTAAATCAAAAGAAGCCAACGCTGTTTTTACAAGCATTAAAAATGAATATAACAAAACACAAAACCTCGTTGCAAATACTCCCAACCTAGATCGCCCTTGTGTTTTCACAGGCAGCCAAGAAGCTGGAACCTGGTATGCCCCTCCTTCAAACAGTTTTGTTGGAACATGGATTTCTGATGCAGGAGCTCAATATGTGCTCTCAGACTCTACATCAGATGGTAATTTGAAAATCCCCTTTGAGACATTGTATGATCTAATCTTCGACTGCGACTATTGGGGAAGAGTAGAGTACGACGCTTCACCCCTTACATATGCCAAGATAAAGACAGAAGATCCTAGAATGTCTAAGGTAAAAGCTTTTACCCAAAATAAAGTCTTCTATTGCAATACCTCAGAAAGCGATTATTTCGGCGATGCAGTAATCGAACCCGAAATCATTCTCAAGGATTTAGTAAAAATATTTCATCCAGAAATCCCCCTCGAGCACCAAGGGAAATATTTCATTTCCGTAAAATAATCAAGGACGAATTCGAACAATGAGTCCAAGAGAAAGATCGATTCCTCTTGCATCCAGAGTTACATCAATCTCATCAAAGTCGACCGCTTCGCCGTTGATGGTGTATTCATCTAAAATGAATGAGTGACCATCATACCCCATGGTAAAGAACATTCCAATGGGCCCGTCGCCAAAATATTTTATAATACCCGTATTTGCACTTAATCCTACACCTCTATAATCAAACTCCTCCTTGTTTGTGATACCAAAAGCTACAGACTCTTCTGAAATCACAAGTCGCGATGCGTGAAAACCAGCCCCCACAAACCATCTAAAATTTGAACGCTTGGAAATATTGAACTCTCCTTTCAAACCAGTAATTCGATAGACATTACTTTTTCCAGTATTGTCTTCCTCTGGATCATAGAGATAGGCACCAAATTTCATATCCACTCCTAAAGTAATGCGATCTGTCAACTCATAGCGCAAGTCTAGATTCAAATGCTGCGTTACTGCACCGGAGGTGTCTGAACTCGAAAAAGTAGTATTCTGGTCGCGAATAGTCAACTCTGACTTGGTACCATAAGCGCCTATTCCGTAGCCAATTCGTGCTTGAAATTCTCTTGATCTGTCACTTTGAGAAATACCTTGAAAGGTAATGACAGCAAATAGTGTCGCGATAATTATTCTCGTATTCATGGCACTAAGATATCAATTGTTTGAAACAAAAAAGACCCCTTGCGGGGTCTGGTTAAACTTCAGTTCGAAAGCACTTAGTTCAATATCATTGAAACGTGCTTCAATTTTTTAGACTTTCTAACGCTCAATGCCTTGGAATAATCCATCAAAAAGCGAAGTGTCTCTTCCTTTGGCTCCAAATTCTGTTCGAATTCAGAGGTTGGTAGGATGCTTTCTACCATTTTCTTTTCGTTTTGAGTAAAATTTACTAAATCTTCAAGTGTAAAATGGGTCATAGGCCGATTTGGGTTGTTTTGATGGGTGTTGAACGCACACTTACTTCATTTATTTTATTGTATGTAAAATAAAAAAAGAAAAACCCCTTGGCAACGCCAAGGGGTCATCAACCAAAACCAATAATATACCTTATGATAAAGACATCTGAATCTGATGCTTATCAATCAACTTTCTTAGGTTTATCAATGCATAGCGCATTCTTCCGAGTGCAGTATTGATACTAATATCCAATGTTTCTGAAATCTCTTTGAAGCTCATATCATAGTACAAACGCATCATTACAATTTCTCGCTGCTCATCAGGCAATTGTGTCAAAAGCTTTTTAGCGTCAGCCAAAACTTGCTTATTCACAGCCTTCTCTTCAGTGGTTTTATCACCACTAGCGATGTAATCAAATGGATCGTAATCATCGTTTGCACGAGTCATAGGCATTTTCTTCTTTCCTCGGAAATAGTCAATGCACAGATTGTGTGCGATACGCATGATCCATGCGCTGAATTTACCTTCCTCATTGTACTGCCCTTCTCTCAAAGCATGAATAGCTTTAAGAAATGTGTCCTGGAAAATGTCTTCCGCAGCAGCTCTGTCTTTAATGTAAACGGAAATTTTGCCGTATACACGACTCTTGTAGCGTTTCAATAATTCTTGAAAGCATTCTTCATTTCCTCTGATGTAAGCTTCTACTAGCTGACGATCTGTCTGTTCGCTAAGACGCATGATGACCTCCTCTTTTTAATGAGTTCTACTTGGTAATTGTTTAGAACAAAGAGTAAAGTCTATCTATAAGCGAAACCTTGATTTAGTGGGGTTATGTTCGTTTAAACGAACCTCCCTGTTAATTATTGTTGTCTCTGAAATATTTTCTCAGATATTCAAATATACGAATTATTTCACAATTCGAACATCCGTTTTCAAAAATTCTCCCAAAAATATCAGTTCTAAGCCTTTAAAAGTGTGGATGAATGGTGAACTTATTTGCTCGTGGAAAGTTTGATAATCCGTAAGTTTCAGCAACTTTGCAGGCTGCATAATTTTCCATGAAAAAAAACAAAAACGACGAGCTTGATCCTCGAAAAAATATCATCATTAAAGGTGCGAGAGTCCACAATCTGAAGAATGTTTCATTAGCCATTCCAAGAAATCAACTCACCGTAATTACCGGGTTAAGTGGCTCAGGAAAGTCAAGTCTTGCCTTCGATACTCTTTTCGCAGAAGGTCAACGGAGATATGTAGAAAGCTTATCGAGCTACGCTCGCCAATTCCTTGGCCGTTTAGATAAACCTGATGTTGATACCATCCAAGGTATCTCGCCTGCGGTTGCCATCGAACAAAAGGTGACAAGCCGCACTTCTCGCTCAACTGTAGGAACAACCACGGAGATCTACGATTATATGAAGCTCCTATATGCTCGTATAGGAAAAACTTTCTCCCCTATCAGCGGCAAGGAAGTAAAACGCCACCGTGTAGAAGATGTCATCGATTTTATTTCAAAACACAAAGAAGAAGAACGCTACTACATCTTAGCTCCTGTTCAAATAGAAAAAGGAACGGACATAAAGAAAAAACTTGAAATACTGGAGCAACAAGGTTTTAGTAGAATCAAAATCAATGATGACGTCTACAAAATCAATGAAGTTGAAATTAAGCTAAAAGCTTCTGATAAACTATACATCGTCATAGACCGCGTTACAGGTTCAAAAGATGAAGAAAATTTAGCACGAATATCTGACTCGGTCGGCTCTGCATTTTTTGAAGGCCGCGGCATTTGTATTATTGAATTAGTAGATTCCAAAAAGCTTCAAGAATTCTCTAATAAATTCGAAGAAGACGGAATCACATTTGAAGAACCTAGCCTCAACCTTTTTTCTTTCAATAACCCCGTTGGTGCATGTAAAACGTGCGAAGGATTTGGAAGCATCATTGGCATCGATGAAAACTTAGTCGTTCCCAATAAAAGTTTATCTCTGTACGAGGATGCCATTGTTCCATGGAGAGGCGAAAAAATGAGTGAGTGGAAAGATCAAGTGATCATGAATGCTCGCAAAAGTGAATTCCCTATCCACCGAGCATACGCTGAGCTCACACAAAAAGAAAAAGACTTGTTATGGAACGGTGACAAGTATTTTAATGGACTAAATGATTTCTTCAAATTTCTAGAAAGCGAATCTTATAAAATTCAGTACCGCGTAATGCTTAGTCGCTATCGCGGCAAAACATCATGTCCTGATTGCAAAGGAACTCGATTACGCAAAGATGCCAACTATGTGAAGATAGATGGCAAAGGAATATCCGATGTGGTTAATATGCCCATTGGAGAGTGTCTTGATTTTTTCTTAAAAATCAAACTAAGCAAGCACGATGAAAAGGTAGCACTTCGCATTCTCACAGAAATACGAAACCGCTTGAAATACCTTACTGATGTCGGCTTAGAATATCTTACGCTGAATAGATTATCAAACACTCTTTCAGGAGGCGAATCACAACGTATCAACCTAGCCACTAGCCTTGGAAGTAGCCTAGTTGGTTCAATGTACATACTCGATGAACCTTCTATCGGATTGCATCCCAGAGACACACAAAGACTCATTGGTGTCCTCAAGGAATTGAAAGCTCAGGGAAATACAGTGATTGTAGTAGAACACGATGAAGAAGTGATGCGCTCTGCGGATACTGTAATCGACATGGGGCCAGAAGCAGGAACAAATGGTGGAAACGTAGTATTCAACGGACACATCGATGAATTAATCAAAAAAGGAAATACCCTCACTGCAGATTATCTCTCTGGAAAGAGAATGATTAAGATGGGGAAACAACATAAACCCGGAAAGGATAAGATCATCATCAAGGGTGCTCGTGAAAACAATTTGAAGAATGTATCTGTAGAGTTTCCTTTGCGTTGCTTCACAGTAATAACTGGTGTAAGCGGCTCTGGAAAATCTAGCTTGGTACGAGATATTCTATATCCTGCTTTGAAAAAAGAATTAGGTGGTTTCGGCGATGCACCCGGCGCATTCGATAGCATTGAAGGTGATATCAAAACCATCAAATCAGTTGAATTCGTTGACCAAAACCCTATCGGAAAAAGCAGCCGCTCTAACCCTGTGACTTATGTAAAAGCATGGGATGAAATAAGAACTTTGTATGCCAGCCTTCCTTTGGCAAAACAACGAGGATATAAGCCTACACATTTCAGCTTCAACGTAGATGGAGGCAGATGCGAGGCTTGCGAGGGAGAAGGATATCAAACCATCGAAATGCAATTCATGGCAGATATAAAGCTTCTATGCGAATCTTGCAAAGGCAAACGTTTTAAAGAAGAAGTACTCGAGGTTCAATACAAAGGAAAAAGTGTGAGCGATGTGCTCGACCTTACCGTAGATGACGCCATTGCATTTTTCTCAGAAGAAAAAGATAAAACAATCAATAAAAACTTACTCAACAAACTTGGTCCCCTTCAACAAGTAGGTTTAGGATATATTGGAATGGGACAAAGTAGCTCTAGTCTAAGCGGTGGTGAAGCTCAACGTATCAAACTAGCAACTTTTCTTGGGCTAGGTGGCGCTAATAATCATACGCTATTCATATTTGATGAACCGACCACTGGACTTCACTTTCACGATGTCCAGAAATTAATGGATAGCTTCCAAGCACTGCTCGACAAAGGGCATTCAATTCTTGCTATCGAACACAACACGGATGTAATGAAAAGTGCCGACTGGATCATCGACCTCGGTCCAGAAGGCGGAGACAAAGGAGGAAACCTCGTCTACTCTGGCACTTTAGAGGGCTTGAAAAAGGTAAAAAATTCTAATACGGCTAAGTTTATATAACAAAAAAACATCTCATGACTAAATGGATTTTTATATGCGCAATGTCATTGATGGTATCATGCGCAACAAGTAACACAGAACAAAAACCACCAGTTCAAAGAACAAACTCAATGGGAAAAATAGAAAGATCAAAAGAAGAGTGGCAAAAGATTTTGACCTCAGAACAGTATCGAGTATTGCGTGAACACGGCACGGAACGCGCATTTACCGGTGAATACTATGATCATCACGATCACGGTGTTTATACATGTGCAGGATGTGGAGAAGCTCTATTTGCTTCTGAAACTAAATTCGAAAGTGGCACAGGCTGGCCTAGCTATTATGCCCCTCTCAATGATTCATGCATTGAAGAATCACGCGACAGCTCATTCGGAATGGTTCGCGTTGAAGTTCACTGTGCGAAATGTAATGGTCATTTGGGACATGTTTTCGACGATGGCCCCAACCCAACAGGTTTGAGATATTGCATCAATTCTGTTTCTCTGAATTTCGAGAAACAGTAGTAAGATATTACTTTGAAGATTGCTTAAAGGTGAAGGCTCCATTGTAATAATGGAAGTTTTCACCTTTTTTATTTCTTCCCATTAAGCAGAAATTCCCCTCCATATTTCCTTCAGAGGTGAGTTGCATGATTAGTACTTTTTTATCAGCACCAGCATATGACTGCTTGCTATTGGGCAGGCAATACCAAGCACCATCGCTCGTAGTCAAGTCATCTCCTGTTTTCTCGAATGCATCTGTGTTAATGAGGGCTTCAGTATTGTTGTCGTAATTGTCTTCTGAACCTATTGTAAGCCAAGAGTCGAAAGCTAATTCAGGTTTTTCCTTAGCTAGCTTTCTATTCAATGTTCTAGAAGTTGGACCATTGAGTGGAGTTTGATAAAAAGGTTTATCAGACTTGACCGAAAGAGGATGAGCCTTTTCGCCATAAACCATATACACTTGATCGCTATCATTCTCAAGCACCACATAAACACGGATGGTTCTGCCTTTCACAGCACCACCGTTATCTACTTCCTCTACCACTATTCCTTTTACTTGAGAAAACAGGTTTCCTGCAACAAGCAGAACGAATGCGAAAAGTGCTATAATTTTTTTCATCTTTTCTGATTAGTTTACAACTTTACTGCGCTGCAGACGGCGTGGGCCTAAGCTGTTTGATCTAAACTTGCCTTTTTGCTTAGCAATATAGTAACCTAACAATATTTCGTGTGTGTGTGGGCTAAGCACTTTAGCATTGGTAGTAGTGATATCGTAGCTATATCCCAATGTGAAATCCTTGTAAATACCTCCCAGCATAAATGCTAATGCATCCTGATGGCGGTAAGTGAACCCTGCCCAAGCGGCACCTGCATAATTTGCACGAACATTAATATCGAGCTGCGCTGGTGTCACCGTTGTAAAACGAATAAATCCACTTCCTTGAAGATCCCAATTGTCGTCAAGATAATGTCTGTACGAACCCATAAATTGGAAGTGACGAAGATTTTGGTTTTCGTCTGAAGCTCCTTGCTCAATCTTTAACTTCGATTGCATCAGTTGAGGAATAGAGAATCCTGCATAGTACTTCTCTCCATAAATCAAGAAACCAAATGTTGCATCAATGTTCAATGTGGTTTCTGCTTGCATTCCATTCAGAGCAACATCAGCTTGGTCCAATACGACAAGAGAGCTATTATCGAAAGTGTATTGACTAGCATTTAAGCTCAATCCGAAACTTACTGCATCGAAATTGTTCAAGTCTACATTATATGCACCCGCAAGTTCAACTCCCGACTCAGAGATCGCTCCGCCAGTGTTATCACTGTACATGATAGCACCAAGACCGATACCATGAGGAACACTTGTATGTCCGCTCGCCATAATTGTGGTAGGTGCACCTTTGAAACCAGCCCATTGATTGCGATAGCTAGCAATGATTGGAGAATACTTTGCTTGTGTTCCAGCGGCTGCGGGATTCACCATAAAGGTGTTGATCATGAATTGTGATCGACGACCTAATTGCTGAGCATTTGCTGCAGACGCAACAAAAGCAAGGCTGACTAAAAGGAAGAATATCTTTTTCATCTCAGTGTCTCCTTAGTATTTAATGGTTACTGTTCCCATGATTGGATCCTTTTCTTCATCGTAATCGATCAAGAAATAATAGTCAGCCACTGGCAGGGGCTCGCCCTTCAATGTGCCATCCCAAGGAGCGTTATAACCTTTTGATTCAAACACAATTTGTCCCCATCTATTAAAGACCTGAACTGTTGCGTCCGGGAAGAATTCTAATCCACCAATCAACCAAGTATCATTCGATCCATCTCCGTTTGGAGTAAGTGCATTTGTAATGAAGAAACATCCAATAGTTGGCTCAACAAATACTGATGTAACAAGTGTACATCCAATATCATCTGTAACACGAACACCATAGGTTTCATTCGATGAAAGTCCCACTGCGGTAGATGTCGTTTGAAGTAAATCATCGAACCACTGATAAGTAATTGGAAGGTTTCCGTTCTGGACACCTACTGTTGCTGTACCATCTTGCTCATCCCAACATGTTTCAGGAGAAGACCAAGTGGTTAGCACCATATCTGTTATAATGTCTGGGATAACCTCCACTTCTGCTTCTTTCACACAACCAACCTCATCAATCAATTCCACTTCAATAGTTAATTCACCTAGATTAGAAACAGTGAATGTGTTGTTACCATTATTGATAATCTGAAGAGTATCTGGACTTATAAAAGTGGTTAATTCTCCCGTTCCACCTAGAACAGAAATAACTGCTCCACCATCAGTCATACCTGTGCACGTCGGTGCATCGATATTAAGAATAATCTCAAGAGGAGTTGGTTCGTCAATCACGAAAGCGAGTGGTGCTAAACATTGATTAGCATCCACAATTGTAAGGTTATAATCAGCAGCACAAAGTTGACCTATCGTTCCTGAAGAAACACCTACCAAAGTACCTGGATTCAGCAAGTAATTGTACGGTGTAGTTCCACCTGTTACCGTATAGTTCACAATTCCATCGCATTCACCACCGCATGTAACATCAACGGTGTTCGTTAAGGTTGCAACTAAAAGTGCAGGCTCTGTGATAGTTACATCATCTGTAGCCTCGCATCCATTTGCATCACTAATAGTAAAAGTATAGTTACCTGGAGCTAAGTCAGAAACAACTTGAGGAACCGCTGTATTCGAAGGCTGAAGTGTTACGGCGCCCGTCCCGCCAGTAGATGTAATCACGACTTCACCGTCACCAAATCCGAAACAAGAAACGTTTGTTGGATTCAAGTTGATAATGAGTTCTGCAGGACCACCAATCACCACATTTTGAATTGGCTGCACACAACCAACTTCATCAGTAATGTTTACGATGTAGGTTCCTGCACAAAGATTTTCTATAGTCGCAGCATTTCCTAAGCAAGGCGCAACACAGTTACCCGCCGCTGGTGCAGTTTCATAGGTATAGTTGGCCCCTGTTCCACCTGCTACGTTTGAGACATCGATGGTACCGTCACAAATACCGAAGCATGAAACCGCCTGAGACGACACTTCGAATGTCACTTGGTTAGGCTCATCGATCACGAAATCTCCATTCAGTGAACAACCATTAGCATCAACGATATCATAAGTGTACTCATCCGCGCACAACTCGTCTGCAGGTGTCAATTGATTGTTTGAATTGAAAACTTGCTCGTTGAATGGTCCAGTACCACCCTGAATGTCGAATACTACCGTTCCATCGCAGCTATCAAAACAGATGGCATCTGTCAATGCTGGTGTTACTACTACTGCCGCAGGCTCGATGATGGTAAAATCAAATTGAAGTGAGCAGTTATTCGCATCAACCACATTTACCGTATAGTCTCCGCCATCTAAGTTATCAAAATTGATAGTTATATTTCCTGTACCTGTAACAGTCTCGATAATGTCAACTCCCAATAGAAGATCAACCGTGATTTCTCCAGTGCCGCCTTGCACAGTTCCTGTAATGGTACCGTTGTCGTAATCAAAACATGGAATGTTGGTGGAAGCAAGCTGAGCTTCTAATTCAATTGGACATGTGATGTCAATTACTTGATTCACGAAACATCCGTTATCATCGATAGCGGTCATATCGTATTCGCCACATTCCAAATTTGAAAGCAGGTCGCCACAAGCATTACCACCTTGTCCGTTCACTTCAATGTCAATTGTTCCTGTGCCACCACTGCAGATAAGTTCAATTTCACCTGTTGTTTCGCCAAAACATAAAACGCCGTTATTCAAAACGGGTTCAAAAACCACTTGAGTTGGTTCAATAATTTGGAAAACTACAGTTGTATCGCGACATCCAGTAGCTTCTTGCATTGCTATGTAATATGAACCTGGAGCTAAACCAACAAGTTCCAATCCATCGTCATCATTTAAAAACTCATCAACCAAGGTTCCAGAACCAATTGTATTTCCGCTAAATAGTGAGTAGTTTACAGTGCTCATACCACCATCTTCAACAGTGACAATGGCATCATCTCCAAAACAAGTTGGATTTTCTACTGTAGGATTTGTATCTAAAGGGAAACCGAGACAAGGATGTTCAATTTGCATACAAATATCCGTAGCTGTTTCAAATTGATTTGTTCCGACTTGGTTTGCTGTTTTATATGAAATATTCACACAGCCATCAAAACCATCACATGAAGTGAATTGAGCAATTTTCACACGATTATCAGCACCAGCATATGATACAGCACAGGCACTGTTAAAGGTCCCCGCGAGCGTTACAGCGTAGTCATCCCAAAAGAAACTGCCTCCGTCAAACGGATTACCGTTTACTGGTCCTTCAAAAATATCGATCCAATCTTCGCAAAGACCAGCGTTGATAGGGGCATCACAATTGATTTCCGAGCTACACTCGTAACCAATAGTCATATAGCTATCAAATGGCTCAGCTTCGTAGCCTGGAATTCCGAAACTATTCAAACAAGTGTTTTCCGAACCAAAAGCGGTTTCGGATTCAAATTGGAACAGACCGCACGGAAAATTGAAGTACGTGGTATTCACAGGGTCAAACAAACAGTCGAAAACAGGAGATTCTTCTCCGTAAACTGCGAAAAGGTAATTTTCTGAATTTGCGAAATTGATGAACACTTCATAGGTGACATAACCAGTCAAGTCTATTGCTCCATAATTGCCATAATGTACGGTATACTCGATTTCATAAGCAGGATTAGCCAATTGTGCTTTGGCTGAATTGGTTATGGTGCAAAAAAGAAAGAACAGGACGGTTATCCGGTAGAAATTCTTCATGTTTTGGTTTTTGGCTTTAAATACAAGTCGAGAAAAAGATCTCAAACGTTGCCTCAACGTGGGGCGGCGCGGTGCGAATTTAGTAATAAAACGCTTGAAAAAAAAGCAGAAAGTCGATCTCGAAATAATGGATAGGTATTCAAGTTACTGTGACGACCACCCACCAAGGTTGTAAACTGTATATCATTAATTCCCTGCGCTTTATGATAAAGTTTCATTGCCGAGCGATGAGGAACGATTTTATCCTTGGTACCATGGAATATTTGAACAGGGCATTGGACATGAGGCAAATACAGATCACTTCGCAATTTGTAACGCAATAGCGCAGCAGCAGGCAAAATTGGCAATTTATGCTTGGCAACATCAATTAGACTATAAAAAGGAGTCTCAAGCACCAAGCCATCAGATTTACGCCTAGAGGCCAACTTTGTCGCAAATCCAGTCCCAAGACTTCGACCGTAAATTATAATTGGTTGGCTTTCATATTTTGACGAAATATAATCGTAGCAAAATTCCACATCGCGATGAAGCTTCGCCTCGCTTCGTGAGCCTTCACTTTCGCCGTAACCTCGATAATCCAAAGCAAACACGTCAAACCCATATGAGCATAGCTCTTCGGCCATGAATTGCCAGCGCTTTAAACTGCCAGTATTACCGTGCAAGTAGAAAATCAATCCCCTCGGATTTTCAGCCTTCAATAAAATAGCATGAATTTTCCCATTATGGGGTGTATCTAGCCTAAACTCCTCGATGGGAGTGCTCACCTTGGTTCTAAAATGATCTGGAATAAAACTCGGAACGAATATAAAACTCTCTTGAAAGAAGAAATAAATTACGCAAATAGCTGCATATACTAGCATTAAAACAACTAGAATATGCAGCGCTATTTCCATTTTTTATTTTTTAAAACTGAAGCACCTTCTCAACGATGCTGTGCAATCTATTATTGGCCAAGAAGTTTTTTTCGAGTTCTGCATTGAATGGAATTGGAGTATCCAAACTTCCACATCTCATAACTGGCGCATCAAGATGAGAGAAGCAATTTTCAGTAATGCGCGCAGATATTTCCCCTCCGATTCCACCTGTGGTAGAATCCTCATGAAGAACTACTACCCTACCGGTTTTCTTAACCGATTGATAAATGGTTTCCATATCAAGTGGTGCAAGCGTTCGTAAGTCAATCAAGTCGGCTGATAATTCCGGATGTTGATTCAAATAGTCAAGCCCCCAATGCACGCCATAACCATAGCTGATAATGGTCAAATCAGAGCCTTCTCTCAACAGGTTAGCAACTCCAAAGGGCAATGTGTAGTAACCTTTAGGCACATCACTTTCTATGCTTCTATATAGTGCTTTATGCTCGAAGAAAAGAACTGGATTAGGATCTTCAAAAGCCTGACATAACAGACCTTTTGCATCATGCGGAAAGGCAGGGTAAGCAATCTTTAATCCTGGAGTATGGAAAAACCATGCTTCATTGCTCTGACTATGGAACGGACCTGCTGCAACTCCAGCCCCTGTAGGCATTCTAACCACTACATCGGCATTTTCTTCCCAACGATAATGGAGCTTTGCAAGATTATTTACAATTTGATTGAAACCACAAGTTACGAAATCAGCGAACTGCATTTCTACCATCGCCTTGTATCCTTTGATACTCAAACCGAGGCCTGTTCCAATAATTGCCGATTCACATAGAGGAGTGTTTCGAACGCGTGCTTCACCAAATTCTTCTAGGAAACCTTCCGTCACTTTAAATACCCCGCCATACTTTGCTATGTCTTGCCCCATTAAAACAAGCTTCGAGTGTTTGCGCATACTCTCTTTCAATCCATCGCTCACAGCATCGATTAATCGCAACTTTGATGTCTCAGCACTAGCAGGTGCAACAAAGCTCTTATCGTCGAATGATTTGAATAAATCGTTGTGTTCTCTTTCAGTACTTGGAATAATGTTCGGCAAGTCATAAGCCTCTTTCAATGAGTCATTGATCTCTTGCTTGATATCATTGCGCCAATTCAACACATCATCTTGGGTAATGATTCTTTCAGACAACAACCACAATTCAAAATTGGTGACAGGGTCTTTTGACTCCCATGATTCTATCAATCCTTCAGGGTAATATTTTGTACCGCTTGCCTCTTCATGCCCGCGCATTCTAAAGGTCATAAACTCAAGAATAATAGGGCGAGGCTTATTCCGAATACTCTCAGCCAAGCGCTTCACTGTCGTATATACTTCAATGATATTATTTCCATCAATTTGAACGGCATCCTCACTTGGAATGCCATACCCAATTGCTTTATCAATAAACTGTTTGCATTTAAACTGTTCCCGACTTGGCGTTGAAAGACCCCAAGAATTATTCTCGATTCCGAAGATGACGGGTAAGTCCCAAACACTTGCAACGTTCAGTGCTTCATGAAAATCACCTTCACTTGCACCACCATCGCCGCTAAAAACTATCGTTGCCTTTTTATCACCGCCCAGTTTATTCGCAAGCGCAATACCGTCCGCAATGCCCAATTGCGGGCCTAAGTGAGAAATCATTCCTACTAAATGATGCTCTTTTGTACCAAAGTGAAAAGAACGATCACGACCTTTTGTAAACCCTTCATCCTTTCCTTGAAATTGAGCAAAAAGTCTTTTCAATGGAAGATCTCTACCAGTGAAAATCCCGAGGTTTCTGTGCATTGGAAGAATGAATTCATCCTTTTGCATTCCTAGTGCAACGCCTACAGAGATGGCTTCTTGACCGTATGAACTAAACCACTTGCTAATTTTGCCAAGTCGTAATTGACTCAACATTTTTTCTTCAATCAAACGAGGCTTTAGAATAGCCTTATATAATGTCACAAGCTCATCATTTGATAAGCCAGATTTTTTAAACTTGATAACAGGTTTTGTTAGCGTTGTCATGCTAGATTTCTATTTGAATGCGAAAGTACTTTGAATATCCATATTCTTCGCCTAATTCAGAAAAAAACTGAACAAAAATGACGTTGATTTATTTCCCTATATATTTGGTGAATATTTTACCAACCACTTATCAAAAAAACAATGGCATCAAAAATTTTGGTCGACATCAAGAAAGAGATTTCTCGTCTTGAGTCTCAAATTAAGACCTTGGTCGAAGCCGCAAACATGATTGCGGAAGTTCAGACTGGCCGAGGAAGAAAGACAAAAATCTCTTCTCAAGTCGAGTCGATTGTAAAAAACGCCTCTAAAAAACCTGGTAAAAGAGGCACTGGAAAAAGAGGGCGTCCAAAGGGTAGCAAGAATGGTCCTGACGCAAAAAAAACTGGTCCAAAAGGCCCAGAAAAAAAAGTAGTTAAAAAAACTACAACAGGAAAAAGAGGACGTCCGAAAAAGACAGCATCTAACACATCGGGCGCTTCTAACTAAGGATAGAGACCGCTCAAACTTGAACTAAAATTGAATTCTCTACTCCCAAACGCCTTGAAAAATTAAAACTTTCAAGGCGTTTTTATTTTGCATCTTTGTACTATAATTTTTTTGGTTGAATAGACCAACTCTTAATATGTCAAAAATTTTCCAACTTGTTGTTCTTCCTGAACACGCGGCTGATTCAGCAAAAATCATCTCTTATGTTCGCCATCAAGATGGCTCGATAAAAAAAGATGATACTGTCGTGATTTTAAAAAAATCCATTGATGCTCGTCAAAAACAAGTTAAAATGAATCTCAAAGTTGAGATTTTTGGAAAGGATGAAAAAATCCCTGAGCGCTTTGTACCTAAAGTGTATAAAAATGTAGCCGACGCCCAAACGGTAATTGTCGTTGGAGCCGGTCCCGCTGGGCTTTTCGCAGCACTTCGCCTCATTCAAGAAGGACTCAAACCTATTGTCATCGAGCGTGGACTTGACGTTCAAGCAAGAAGAAGAGATCTAGCAGCTCTGAATCGCAAGCACATCGTCAATCCAGAATCCAATTATTGCTTCGGTGAAGGAGGAGCGGGCACTTACTCAGACGGTAAACTATACACCAGAAGCACCAAGCGCGGAGATGTTGAATCCATACTTGAAACGCTTGTTCAATTTGGCGCTCATGAAAATATCCTGACGGAAGCTCACCCTCATATCGGAACAAACAAGCTCCCGCAAATTATCGCGGCAATAAGAAATGAAATCATTGCATGTGGCGGAGAAGTTAAATTTCAGCATAAAGTCACTGACTTGATTCTTGAAAATAACTCATTGAAGGGTGTTATCTGTAATGAGGATGTCCGCATTACCGCTGAAGCTGTGATATTGGCAACAGGTCACAGTGCAAGAGATATTTTCAAATTACTTCACGATAAAAAAATCTTGATTGAGTTTAAGCCATTCGCTTTAGGAGTGCGCGCCGAACATCCTCAAGAGGTAATCGACACGATTCAATATCATTGTGATGCTCGCGGTGAATTTCTGCCTCCGGCATCTTACAGCCTTGTTCACCAAGTGAATGACCGCGGAGTGTACTCCTTTTGCATGTGCCCAGGTGGAATCATTGCTCCTTGTGCTACATCGCCTGGTGAAATCGTCACCAATGGATGGTCTCCAAGCAAAAGAAATAATCCATGGGCAAATTCAGGAATAGTCGTTTCAGTCAATTGGGACGATATTCCTGAGTTCCATAAATTCGGACCGCTAGCAGGATTAGAATTTCAGAAATCTGTAGAACAAAAATGTTGGGAAGCGGGAGGTAAGTCCCAAACAGCTCCAGCACAAAGAATTTCCGATTTTATTATAAAGAAAAAATCGACCTCACTACCTACTTGCTCATATCACCCAGGCATTGTGAGTGTCAACATGCATGAAGTGTTACCTCCATTCATTTCTAAAACACTTCAAGAAGGCTTTGTTGCTTTTGGAAAAAAAATGAAAGGATACTTGCATCCAGATGCAATTATTGTAGGTCCTGAATCTCGCACTTCATCACCAGTTCGCATACCAAGAAATCAAGACACGATGATGCATCCAGAAATCGAAGGGCTTTATCCATGTGGAGAGGGCGCTGGTTTTGCGGGTGGAATTGTGAGTGCTGCAATTGATGGTGAAAAAACAGCAAAGCTGATTGCTGACAAGATTTTAGCGAGCTAATTCACTTAGCTCTTTACCAACCAAGGACCCTATTGCTACGCCCATTCCCCCCATGCGTACGCCGATAAAAAGCCTGTCATTTATCTTAGTTACAATGGGCTTTTTGACATCCCCTAAGCCTAAAATGCCTGACCAACGATAGTAAATTTTTATCTCCTCATCCGTTATATAATTCGTAATAAATGAGGATATTTTATTTTGAATTAAATCTGTCAATCCGAAAACCTGAGTGCTCTCCTCCTCCATCGCTGTATTTCTAAAACCTCCAATTAAAATTCGATCATCAATCGATCTAAAATAGATGTATCCCTCATCCAAATGATATGTCCCAAGTGGAATTGGTCGGAGTAATTTATTAGTAACTACCACTTGATTTCTTGCTGGTCTGACTTCTAAATCAGGAATTAAATTTTTCGCGAATGCGTTGACACAAATAAAAATTCGCTCAGCTAAAATTTCGGTATCATCCACCAATACAGAACTGCCATTTTTATTAACGGAAGTGATATTAATCCCATTAAAAAACTCAACTCCTATTGACATGCACTTTTCCTTAAAAGCCTTAACCATTCTGCCAGTATCAATGCTGCCTTCAAGTTTATTTTTTATAGAAGCGACAAACTTCTTTTTTCCTGAAAAAAATAAATGATCATTCGATAACTGATAGACCTCTTTTCCGATCGAAGTCTCGAGCAAAGAATTTAAATAGTCTAATTTTTCAACGCAGTTTTTTTCAAGGAAACCATCTTCTTCCCTAAACAATTCAGTTCCGCCGCATGGAACATATCCAATTTGGTCATCCCCTAAAATTTCTCTTAAGTAATTTAATCCTTTGAATCGACGCTCCACTAGCGCTAGGACTTCACCTTCCGAAGAATGTTTTAAATCGCTTAATAGTTCGCTCGGGCTGCCAAAACAAGCAAATCCTGCATTCTTCGTACTCGCTCCCGCGGAGAAAGGGTCCCGATCAATAACGACCACTCTTCTTTGGGGAAATAAAAGTTTGAGATGATACGCAGTGGACATACCTACTAGTCCACCACCAACTATAAGATCCTGAATACCATCTAAATAGCGCGATTTTTCCCAAAAACTCCAATTGCTCATGTCCGCAGGATATTTATGAAGCGAACTTAAGTACAATTTTTCCGTATAGTCCTAGTTAACAGAGAGAAATCTCAGTATATTTACCCTTGCAAGGAAAACACCCAAAGGCATGAAAATCTTTCATCCCATCTTAATTTCTATGGCGTTGATTATGACGTCATTGATTGGTCTTTCGCAGGATGAACTCATCCTGAAAGGAGCATTAAAAGATGCTGAAACTCTTAAAAAATTAGACGACTGTCAAATCATTGTGTTCCAAAATGGAACTCAGTACGACGTTTTCGATACCGGAAGCAGTGGTAAGTATGAATTTCGTCTTCCGCTTGGATATAACTACGACATTAAATACACCAAGCAAACCTATGTCACTAAAATCATTCGAATAGATACTCGAAACATCCCTGAAGAGGATCGCGCGGGTGGATTCCAACTAGATCTCCCGGGAGTTCTATTCAAGTATATCGAAGGTTTCAACCTGGACATCATGAAAGAACCGGTTGGTAAGGTATCCTTCTCTTCTCAAGAAAATGCCATGGATTTTGATATTCCTTATGCAGATCGCATGAGAGAAAAAATTGAAGCAGAAATTGAGCGAATAGAAAACCTTGCCAATAAATCAGATGAAATGAAAGCCCAATTTGATAAACTCATCAAAGAGGGTGATCTAAAAATGGGTGAAAAGAAATATCAAGCCGCAATGGAGAAATTCGACGCAGCTAGAAAACTTATCACTACCGAAGCTATTGCAAAACAAAAATATGACGAGGCTAAAGCTGCCTTTGATGCTGAGCAAGCAGCAGCAGGACTTGAAGCAAAATATCAAAAACTACTAAGTGACGGGGATGTGGCTATAAAGGCTAAAAAGTGGGAAGATGCAAAAAAGCTTTTCACGGATGCCAAAAACATGAAGCCAGCTGAGCGTTTGCCTAAAGACAAGCTTGATGAGATCTATAATCTCATGAAGAATGAAGGGGCTATGAAGGAGTATGAAGCCATCATCGCTCAAGCAGATACTAAGTTCAACTCAAAGGATTACGCCATTGCAATTGAGAAGTACACCGAGGCATCGAAGTTGATGCCTAATATCATGTACCCAAAAGAGCAGATCAATAAAGCTCAAAAGGAACTGGATGCAATGCTAGCCAATGCTGCATTGGAAGCAAATTATAACAGACTTTTGACAGAAGGAGATGCAGCAATAAAAGTACAGAACTGGGAGGAGGCTAAGAAAAAATTCCAAGATGCTAAAGCCTTAAAACCAAACGAACAACTCCCAAAAGATAAGCTTGAAGAAATAGCGGAACTTCAAAAAAATGCGGGAAAACAAGCGCAATTCGATGCCATTATTGCAATTGCAGATACTAAATTCAACGCCAAGGATTATCAAATAGCAATCGATAAATACAAAGAGGCTTCTGCTATTTTGCCTAACAATCCATATCCAAAAGATCAGATAGCGAAAGCTCAAGCAGCAATCGATTCAGCAAATGCTGCGAACTCTGCCTTAGAAGCAAGCTATCAAAAAGCAATCAAAGATGGAGATCTTGCTATCAAGGATAAAAAGTGGGATGACGCTATTGCAAAATTCAATGAAGCGAAGGGCCTAAAACCATCAGAAAAACTTCCCCAACAAAAGTTGAGTGAAATCACGGAGTTGATGAAGAATGCCGCGAAACAAGCGGAGTATGATGCTGCTATCGCTGACGCTGATGCTAAATTCAATGCAAATGACTACAAAAATGCCATTGAAAAATATAAGCAAGCATCAAACATTATCCCGAGCATAGCATACCCGAAAGACCAGATTGGTAAGGCTCAAGCAGCACTCGATCTAGCGCTTTCAGAAGAAGCAAAGAAGAAGGCTCTGGACCAACGATATAAGGATCTTGTTAATGTAGGAACTAAAAATATTTCTGAAAAGAAATATGATTCTGCCCTAAACAATTTCAAAGACGCACAAGAACTAAAGCCTGAAGAGCAACTTCCAAAAGATAAAATCAAAGAAATTGAAGAGCTTCTTGCTGAGATCGAAAGAAACAAACAAAAAGCGGATCAAGATGCATTGGCAAACAAAGAGAAAGAAGAGCGCGAAAGACAATTCAATGCATTGATTCAAGAAGCAGATAAACTCTATGCAGAGAAGAGTTGGCTAGAGTCTAAAGCAAAGTATGAAGAAGCACTTGTGGTTAAGGATGCTCAATATCCTCGCGCTCGTATCGCTTCAATCGATGAAATCCTTCTTCAAGAAGCTAAGTCTAAAGACGATCTCGCAGAAGCAAACCGACTGAAAGAGGAAGAGCGCAAACGTCAAGAAGAAGAGCAACGTCTTGCGCGCGAAGAACAGGAAAGATTAGCAGAAGAAGCTAGACTTCGTCGCATGGAAGACGAAGAAGCTCGCAGAAAAGCACAAGAAGAAGAATTGGCGAGAAACGCTGCAAATAACAAATCTGGATTTAGAAACGGGGCCAACCGTGATAAGGAAGATGAAGTTGAGGCTTATTATCGTGAAGCTCGCGCACTAGAAGATTCAGCGAAATATGCGCAAATGAGAGATCGTGCGGAGAACAATCAAAACTTCATTGATAGTCGCAATAAACGTTCTGAAGACCGCATTGGAGCGCAACGTGAAAAGATTGACGCGAAAAAAGAAGGTCAGCTTAACATGAATAGCAAAGGCAACTCATACATTTCGATGAGCACTGCAGAAGCTGAAAAGAAAAAAGAAGAAGATTCTAAAAACAAGAACGACTACATCGATCGTTCAGAAAACAGAATCGAACGTTCAAAAGAAGTAGCATCTCAACAAAAAGAAGCACAAGAAGGAATTGTTCAAAACGATCGTAATAGACAAAAACTTGTTACAGAACTAGAGGATAAAGAAAAGACATACGCAGACAATACCGCTACTTACGAAAGTCGCAGTGGAGCTTTGCGCACAGATGCTACTATGGAAGCAGACCGCCAGAAAGAAAATCAAACGAACATGGCTTTCGCTGGTGAGAATGTTAGAAAAGAAAATGAGACAGAAGCTACAGAGAAAAAAGAAGAAGCATCTTCTAAGATGAACGACCTGCAGTCCGCAGCAAACGTTCGTCTTGAAACCACTACTTCAAAAATCCAGAGACAAAAAGAAAGCTCTGAAGATTTGAGTAACTCAGACCGCAACAAAACAGACGATGCCATGATGGCCATCAGCGAAAAGAAGCAGCAATCAGAAATGCTTCAGATTCAAAAAGAAAATCAAGCCGCTGAAAATCGTTATGAAAAGAGAAAGGAAATGTTTGATGTGAATACTGGTAGCGATAAAACCAACTCCCCTACTCCTGGAGCAGAAAATATTCCAGAAGGGGTAACGGAGAAATCTTACAAGTTGAATAATCAAATCATAACTGAACGTACCGTGAAGCAAAACGGTAAGGTGAATACTTACTTGAAGTCCGTTTCAAAAACAGGTATCTACTATTTCAAAAACGGTAAACCAATTACCAAGCAAATGTGGATTCAGGAAACCTTGGAGAAAACAGATAACGGATGAAAAAAAGAGTGATGATCATCAACGGTCCGAATCTCAACCTCATAGGAAAGAGAGAGAAGGACATATATGGTGATCAAGATTTCATAACATTCTTTACCGCACTCAAACAAAACTTTGAAGAAGTTCAGTTAGAGTATTTTCAAAGTAATGTTGAAGGGGAGTTGATCAATAAACTCCATGAAGTGGGATTTTCTTTTGACGGAATCATCTTCAATCCTGGTGGGTACTCTCACACAAGCGTGGCATTGAGAGATGCTATACTGGGAATAAAAACACCCGTCATTGAAGTGCACATTTCAAATCTTCATGCAAGAGAAGAATTTAGACACCAATCTTTAACTGCCTTTGGCAGCATCGGAGTCATTAGCGGGTTTGGACTATGGTCTTATGAAATGGCATTGCAGTTCATGTTAGACAATTTTTAAAGCTAGGCTTTTCCGAATTCTTTCATGCCGCTTTCAATAACGCGAATGAGAAGCTCAGCATCCTTATCAGAAAGTTGTTTGCCTACTCTAATTTTTGTTCCAGAATGACTAAAACCGACCTTCTCCCCACCAATAATCCAAAAGCTATCATCCAGGAATGCAAGGAAATTTCCTGGATTCCTTTTGATGAGTCCTAGTTTGAATATGCTACCTATTAAAAAGGTTTCTGGCAATGCTCTCTTCCAATAAGCATTCATGATTTCTAGCTTGCCTTTTGAAATACGAATAATCTCTCGGCCACCTTTTCGCCACATGTACACCTTTATTATTTTCACAAAAAAATAGGCCCAAAGAGATGAGGCTATAACGAAAAAAACGCGGTCGCTCATGATGGTTGTTTCAATGGCGTATTTGATAAATACCACACCACAAAAAGTCCATGCTAATAGCCAACCCACGAGCAAGGCTTCTTGCCAACGCTCTATTTGTTGAGATATCGTAACAACGATATCCTCTTTAGATCTAACAACTGTAATTCTTTTTCCTATAAACTTAGGAGCACTTGTTCCGCTCATACTATTTCTAAAACTGAATTATATAATGCCTCATATTGAGGAAGAATTTTGTCAATACTGAATTCGATTGCTCTTTCACGAGCTTTCAGTTTAAACTTCGCCAAACGGGTTTCATCGCTAAGTAGATATTTCGCATTCTTTGCCATATCCTCAACATCACCTACATGACTCATCATGCCAGTTACTCCGTGTCTATTAACTTCGGGCAAGCCACCCGTATTCGTGGAAATCACTGGTACTTCACAAGCCATTGCTTCTAGTGCAGCAAGACCGAAGCTTTCAGACTCTGAAGGAAGCAAGAAAAGGTCAGCAACCGATAACGCTTCTGTTGGATTCTTTACACTTCCTAAGAATATAACATCGTCGCAAATTTTTAACTCTCTACAAAGTGCTTCTGCCTTGGTTCTATCAGGACCATCACCAACAAACAATAACTTGGCTGGCATCTCCGCGCGCACGCGTGCGAATATCTCAACTACATCAAGCACTCGTTTTACTGGTCTGAAATTGGAAATGTGCACCAAGATTTTCTCTCCATTCGGAGCATATTCTTTTCTTGTCTCTTCCTTATTCGGAAAATCAAGCTTTTCAATGTTTATAAAGTTGGGAATCACTTCTATTTCCCTATTGATTCCAAAAAGCTTATATGTGTCTAATCGAAGACTTTGTGAAACAGCCGTAACCGCATCACTTTTATTGATTGCAAAGGAGATTACTGGTTCGAAGGAAGCGTCTTTTCCTAAAAGCGTAATATCTGTACCGTGAAGAGTAGTGATAACTGGCAGATTAATTCCTTCGTCAGCTAATACCTGCTTTGCTGTAATAGCTGCTGAAGCGTGCGGAATCGCGTAATGCACGTGCAGAAGATCTAACTTCTCATACTTCACAACATCCACCATCTTACTCGCTAAAACGAGTTCATAAGGAGGATATAAGAACAATGGGTAATCGCTCACGTTTACTTCGTGATAACGAATATTTTTCTTCATTGCGCCTAATCGAACCGGTTGGCTGTATGTGATGAAATGAATCTCGTGACCTTTATCTGCAAGAGCCTTTCCTAGCTCAGTAGCTACTACTCCACTTCCACCGTAGGTGGGATATCCTACTATTCCAATTTTTAATTTCTGCGCCATGAACTATAAATAGGCAACGAAGGTCGGAAGTTCACGGCTAGAATAAAAGAAAACAATTACTAATTCTACTTAGCGTATCCCAAGACACGATAAACCTCAGACTGAATGCGGGTTCTGATGTCAAGTTGCAGCAACTTCTTATTCTCAGCATCAGGATTTACACGATTGCTTAGGAAAATGTAAACGATGCCTGTTTCGGGATCAGCCCAGCACATAGTTCCAGTAAACCCAGTATGACCGAAGCTATCGGATGACGCTTGAGCACAAGAGGAACCCGTGCCTTTTGAAAAGGCTGGTTTGTCAAAACCAAGTCCTCTTCTATTACCTGCAAAATGACGAGTATTGAAAAGACGAATTGTCTCGTTAGAGATATACGTCTTATCACCATACACACCTTTATTCATCAACATCTGCATAATTGCTGCGAGGTCTTGTGCATTTGAAAATAACCCTGCGTGGCCAGCAACACCACCAAGCATAGCTGCACCTTGATCGTGTACATAACCTGTAATGTGCTGATCTCTGAATACCTTATCATTCTCAGTTGGCGCAATCACTTTTTTATCCATTCTTTCCAAAGGCTTATAACCGATAGTATGAAGCCCCATTGGCTTGTAAAAATGATTGGTGACATATTGATCTAAAGGTTGATTCGAAATTTTTTCTACTAACTCCTGAGTAAAATAAAAAGCCAAATCACTGTACTTGTAGCTCTTGTCAGCACTAATTGGAGTTTCCAGAACTTGTTTCATCATCTCCGACTTGTAGTCATCCTTGATATAGATTCCATCCGCGACTTGATTACTGAAACCTCTTTCTGGAGCAGTCTTGTAAATTGAAGGATCCAAGACTCCATCAGACATCGTCTTGGTGTAGAATGGAATCCATGCTGTAAAGCCTGCCGTGTGCGCTAACATTTCCTTAATCACCACTTTTGAATAGACATTGTCTTGCGGGATATCGAGGTAGTCACCCAACGTTTTATTGACGTCCAACTTTTTCTCATCCTCCAATTTCATGGCAGCGAGCGTTCCGCTAGCCACTTTAGTTATCGAAGCTAAATCGTAAACAGTATTTTGATCAACTGCTTGACTATCGTTCCAATCAAGCGATCCAAAAGCTTTATCATAAACTACCCATCCGTCTTTTGCCACTAGCACGCGACAACCAGGATATGCTCCTTGCATCACACCGTTCCAAGCGATAGAATCCACTTTGCTAAATGAATTACTATTGATAGCCACTTTGAATGATGCTTCATCACTCATCATATCTTCTTCATAATCCGCAGCTGGCGCTCCTTTCACGTCTGTTTTCTCCTCAACATTTACCAATGTTTGAGAGATCAGATCTAGGTTCACCCATCTAAGGATTCCACCCCCATCTACTTTACAGCCATCCTTACAAACAAAATCTGCGGTAGCTGTCACAGGCAACGCTCCTGATGCATCAGTTGCACCAACGATTAATTCTGCACATGCCTTTCTCGTAAGCTCGTCATCTTGGTAAGCGACTACGACTCCCTCTATATTACTTAAATCACGAAGTGTCGACAATGAATATGGATTTGCCAAGACCGCCAACACCACTGTTGTCTTTTCCCCTACACTATTTAAAATTCTAGCCGATTCATTGGTTACACCAAAGTTCTTCGAAGCTTTGTTACTAGTTCCCACCATATCAGCAATCACTAGATCATACTCACTCAACTTATCATACCAAGCCATTGCTGATTTGTATTCAGGATTCTTTTCCATCATGAATACATCGACAGGCAAGTACTTCGAAATCGCTGCAGTGAATGCTGTTGGAGCAGCCGCACCGATTTCAACTACTGCTACTTTTTTGTACTCTCTAAAATTGATGGGTAAAGTTTCTTTTTCATTGCGAATAACAGTCAAACTCTGCTCCACCAATTTCGCTTGAAGACTTTTTGCAGATGCAGAATTCAAATCCTCCACCAAACCTTTTGTTTTGATAGGAGTAAAATTTGAAAGTCCCACCCATTCCTTAGTGCGCAAGATTCTTAGACAACGATCATTAATTTCAGCTTCTGTTAATTCACCGCTTGCAATGGCATCTTTTATCTTTTGAATTGCGAGTGGAATATCCGCGGAGAATAGCAACACATCGTTACCAGCTTTGATCGCTTGTAAATCCATGTCACCAGGCTTCCAAAATTTCGCTACGCCTTGCATATTTAGTGCATCAGTAAACACCAATCCATCAAAGCCCATTTCTTTTCGGAGCAAGCCATCAATAATTTTTGGAGACAACGTTGATGGAAGGTTTCGAGTGGTATCGAGAGCAGGGACGAATAAGTGTGCAATCATACTTCCACCAAGGCCTTGAGCTATCAACGCTTTGTAAGGATACAATTCCAAACTATCCAGGCGTTCTTTTGAATATGGAATAACTGGAAGATCTTTGTGGCTATCCGCATCAGTATCGCCATGACCTGGAAAGTGCTTTGCAACTGCTAAAACATGATTGTCTTGTAAACCTTTCATGTACATCAAACCACGTCGGGTGACTAGTTCTCTATCTTCTCCAAATGATCTATTTGAAATAACAGGATTCTTTGGATTATTATTGATATCAAGCACCGGTGAGAATGAAACATGTACTCCAAGGCGCTTTAATTGACGAGCCATTTCGACGCCAAATTCGTAGGTGAGTTCATCACCTTCAGAGGCACCTAGGGTCATCTGTCTTGGGTAAGCAATGGTTGAATCTAGACGCATGCCTAACCCCCACTCCGCGTCCATTGAAATGAGAAGTGGAATACTAGATTCTGCTTGAAATTTATTGGTAAGATTAGCTTGACGAACAGGACTTCCTTGAAAGAATATAATTCCGCCAATACCGTAATTTTTGACAAGCGAAGAAATTTTTGAAGCATTGTAATCACGGTGCTTTGGATCACTCCAAGCTGCTACCATGAAAAGCTGACCAATCTTTTGATCCAAACTCATCGATTGAAAGATGGAGTCTGCCCATGGTGTAGGTGTCTCTAGAAAGCACGGCTGTTGAGCCTTTGCGCCTCTAAAAGCCAAGACTAAGAAGAATGAAAGAATGATGTGAATTCTCATGATACACCTAAATTTTATGCTTCTTACAAAACAAGGTGAAATACAACAACTATTGCACCACGCTTATTGTGGTTTAGCAACAGTTATATGTGCAAATCATGAAATATGTTCCAATGAGCCTATTTTTTTCATTACTTGGCTCATCACAAACTGGAATTGCTCCTCGATAGTGAGGTGTGTGTTATCAATAACAACCGCGTCATCAGCTCTTTTTAGAGGATCGTTAGCACGAGTTGTATCATATTCATCACGGCTGTTTACATTATTCAAAACCTCTTCGAGTGTAGTCTCAACACCCATTGATTTTAACTCTTCATAACGACGCTGAGCGCGAACTTTGCTATCAGCTGTCATGAAAAATTTGAGTTCTGCATTTGGTAGAACTACAGTTCCGATATCTCTCCCGTCCATAACCACACCGCCTGACTCGGCCATACGTTTTTGAAGCTTCACCAGCTTTACTCTCACTGCTTTGACATCCGAGATTTTCGAAACGTGATTGCTCACTTGTAATGAACGAATTTCCTTCTCAACATTTTGTCCATTTAAAAATGTCTCAATGAAACCTAGATCGAAGTTGTATTTAAAATTGATCAGAACAAGATCCAAGGCTTTTTCTAATCCCGCCGTATCTACAGTTCCATTTGCATGGATAAACCCATGTTGCAAAGCGTATAGCGCCATTGCTCTATACATTGCACCGGTGTCTATATACACATAGTTCAACTCCTTTGCAACGGCTTTAGCTATTGTACTCTTCCCACAAGAAGAATACCCGTCTATAGCGATATTGATTTTTTGCTTCACGGCTTATACACTTTTGGATAGCTGCGAAAATACACACTATCAATGAAATTTTACGACTTTAAAGTTAAGAATACTTCCGCTAGCATACATCTAGCACTCCCTCCACCATATTTTTCGATGGTTTCGATGTCTGAAACTACCAACCGGCCATGACTTCTCAACTCATCTAATTGTTTGTTTGTGTATGCTTCAAAAGCGCTTTTAGACATTACTATTAAGGTCTCCCCGCCCTTGTTTTTAAGCTCTAGAATGTTTCCAGCAAACCTCGATGTTTGTTCTTCTGATATGGTAATTACTTGTCGACCAATAGAAAGTTGATCTAATACCATTAAGCGATCACTAATATTATCAATGGCTTCAGCACAAACCACAGCCCACTTGGACCCAATAGACATCATCACATTGGTATGATAAATTGGGAGTCGATGGTTATTCACTGTCTGAAAAGACTCGAAAGAAATAGTTCTATACCCGCATACCAGAGCCCATTGAGAAAGCACTTCTTGATTGCTCCTTTCCGATATCGACATATAAGCTATCTGATTCTCATGATCCAAAACAAGACTACCCGTGCCCTCCAAAAACTTATATTCGTCTTCAAAGTACGATAAGTCAACGACCTCAAGCCCAATTTGACAAAGCTCCTTGAGCATTGGTATCAATGGGATATGTTTCTCCAACCTGCGATTAGCAGCAAACATGGGATAAATAATAACACGACCTTTTTGATCTGTGGAAATCCAGTTATTAGGAAAAATACTATCAGGAGTATCGTACAGACCAAGGTCATTCTGAGTCAAAACATTGACTCCATTTGCAGTCAAAAGTGTCACAAACCTGTCAAACTCGTCTGAGGCCTTACCCCTCACTTCCTCAGATTTAATAAGGCTTACAGCGGATTGATAGTAGTTATTCACGCTGGTCTGCTCATTCATCCTGAAAAAAAATGGGCGAACCATCAAAACCGTATTTGTACTTTGGTCGTTCATTAGTATGCAAAGTTGGATGATTTTACCGTTTTTGCTGCACTAATGATAAAATCACTAACTAATTGAATCTTGATTTACAGAATCCTCTCCCTCATATCTTGCTTTGCCATTATCACTTCGTGCGGAGACAACCGCTTCTTTTCAAGTGAATCTGAAGGCTCGATCATTTATGATGTCTCTTTCCCTTATGAGCAAAATAGCCTGATGCTTGAGCTTTATCCTAAAGAGATGCTATTTGAATTTAATAACGACTTTTTGCGTGGCTCCTTAAAGTCAACATGGGGTGTTATTACAACCGACCTCTTGATCAACAAAGACCAAAAGACCTATGAGCAGTTTTTCAAATCCTTTGGAGATAAATACTCACTGGCGCTCAAGTCAGACAATATGAAAGACCTCTTCAGCTTAACACCTGAGGCAAAAATCACACCTACCGATGACACCTTAACTATAGCTGGTTACCTATGCCACAAAAGCCTCGCAGTCTTTCCTGGTGACACTTTACCACCGATAGAACTCTATTTTACCAAAGAACTAGATATTACAAGAGACAATTGGTGGAACAAATACTATCAAATTGATGGTTTTCTTCTGGGTTATGAAGTCGAGCAATATGGGAAACGAATGAAACTTCGCGCACGTGAAATCACCTTCCAACCTATAGCCCCAGATCGTTTCGTGGCGCCTGAAGGCTACACAGCACTTAATGCTCTAGATATGGACAAACAAATCAAAAAAGTAGTAGAAGAATTTATGGTTTCGAAGTAGATTCCAACAGATCTATTGGCTTAATATTTTCTAACTCTAACTCAAGTTCATAATTCTTTGACTTAATATCATCCGCTGATATTTTTTCCATAACAAAAGAAATCCCATTCAGACGCCCCTTAAGCGTTGTCTTTTCTGCAATAGTGTAAGTCTTGGTCTCACTAGATTCGACTGTTACACCATTTTGAAAAACTTCTACCTGAAGATCATACATCATTGGAAACTCATTCGAATTTTTAATTTGAAGCGTTAGCATTTGAGGCGAGTTTTTTTTGTACCACTTCTGCTTTACCCAACGAACAGAAAACTCCAGTCCTTCTTGCTCTTTCACCTTTTCATACTGAGAAAATGCCACTAGGTTAAATAGGAACAGCAGCCCCAACATCATTACAATCTTTTTCATCATCATCAAATTTTCACAAAGATGAATTAAAAATCTTTTGAAACAAATACAACAACATTACGTAAGAGCCATGGAATAAGGTTTTGAATGCAATTGGGCGAACTTGAGTAGAGAACTTGCGAGCCTAATTGCATTTTTTTTGAACCAATCCGAAAGTCTCAGGTACGGGGTTGCAAATTCCAAAAGATGCAACAATCCAATTGGCTTAAATGGCTCAGTAGCGATGCCCGCCACTTTCAAATCTTATCTCAATTCACTTTTCTCATTTATGGAATTCTATTTCTGGGATGGGATCAAGATTGGTTGAACTATGCAGCAGCTTTCACTGGCACCGTTGGTATTCAAACGATATTCATCAAAACGGGATATGCTCAAAACCATAGTTACAAGAGTGCTATCATTACAGCCCTTGGATTATGTCTACTACTTAAGACTAACTCTCCTATCATCTTCTTCTGCGCTGGCGCAATTGCGATTGCTCAAAAATTTGCAATTAGAATAAATGGGAAGCATTTATGGAATCCAGCAAACTTTGGGATAATCATCGCCATTATTCTTTCTGGAAACGCTTGGGTTTCACCTGGGCAATGGGGTAATCAAGCGATATTTGTGCTCGTAAGTTCTGTAGCAGCATGGAACGTTCTATCCCGCATTGGGCGGATAGATACGGGAATAATATTTCTTCTTTCTCTGAGCATTTTCGAGTATTTCAGAACAGTAGTTTATCTTGAATGGGGACACGAGGTTTGGCTACACAAAATGACAAGTGGATCTATTCTTCTATTCTCATTCTTCATGATTACCGATCCTATGTCCACCCCATTAAACAAAAAGGCTCGTATTGTCTGGACGGTGTCTGTTGCATTTGTGTCGTTCTATCTCACAAATTTCTTCTTCATTAATGCTTCTGTGCAATGGGTATTGTTTGCACTTACCCCATTCACACCGCTCATAGACAAACTAGCGAAAGCGAGTCAATTCAATTGGCAAAAATCAATTCAACCTTTATTTAATTTAAAAAAACAAACCAATGAAAGCACTTACTAGAAAATTGCTCGCACTGAGCATGGCTATGTTGATCATCGTGCAGTCATCCTATGGCTTCTGTGGCTTTTATGTTGCAAAAGCAGACACCACCATTTTCAATAATAAAAGTGAAGTTATACTTGTGCGAGATGGTAAACACACCGTTATCACTATGAGCAATGACTTCAAAGGTGATGTGAAAGATTTTGCCATGGTGGTACCCGTGCCTGTAGTATTAAAAGAATCTGACATTAAAGTAGTAGATAGAAAAGTATTTGAAGCGCTTGATGCTTACTCTGCTCCACGACTAGTAGAATATTACGATCAAAATCCTTGTCAACCAGAATATGCACTGGATGAGATATATGCAATGCCTACTTCAGTCAACTCAAACTCGATGGTCATGAAATCAGAATCAATCAGAGAAAAAGACTTTGGCGTAAAAATCGAAGCTCGCTACAAAGTAGGAGAATATGACATTTTACTTCTATCAGCAAAGGAAAGCACTGGACTTAAGGATTGGCTTCTTTTGAGCGGCTATAAAATACCTACAACCGCTGATGAGGTGCTCGCTCCATACATCAAAAGCAATATGAAATTCTTTGTGGTAAAAGTGAATGCGGAAACAATTGCAAAAGGAAAATTCGAATACTTGAGCCCACTTCAAATAAGCTTTGACCATGATAAATTCATGCTGCCCATCCGACTAGGAATGGCTAATAGTACTGGCAGTCAAGACATGATTGTGTATGCTTTTACAAGAACAGGTCGTGTTGAATGCACCAATTACAGAACAGTAAAAATGCCAACTGATCGCCATATTCCTCTCTTTGTAAAAAATGAGTTTGGTGATTTTTATAAAAGTCTATTTCAAAAAACTTGGAAGACAGAAAATCGAAATGCGGTATTCCTCGAGTATGCTTGGGATGTTACTCCAAACTGGGGAATGAAGTGCGATCCATGTGTAGGGCCACCTCCAATGCAACAAGAATTTGCAGACGCTGGAGTTTGGTGGGCAAATACCGGAGGCCAAACCTTCTTCACCCGAATGCACGTTCGGTATGAAAAAAGTAAGTTCCCAAGCGACCTCACTTTTCAAGTTACTCCCAATAATGAAAACTACCAAGCACGCTATGTACTAACCAACCCTGCCTCTGGAGAATTTGAGTGCGAAGAAGGACAACAATATCTGCTCGATCTGAGAGATAAAAGAAAACTAGAGTTAGATGAATATGCCGCTCTGACTGGGAAAATCAGCCCTAAGGGACAAAAGTATTTATCAGAATATCAAGGAAAAATACTGCTAGCTAAGAAAAACGAAGCTCCTATTTTTATGAAAGAATTTTTCAAGAACAATGGACCTCGTAAACTACTCATCGCTCTGTCCGCATTCATGGCTTTGATTATTTTATTCCGATTTTCAAGATCTAAAATTGAAACAAAAATTGTATAAAAAAAGGGGCGATTACTCGCCCCTTTTCTTTTATCATATTGATGTAATTAAGATCTCTTATCGCCAGTCTTGTCAGCCATCAAGGTGCTCATTCCCATCATTTGTTGCATTGTCTTTTGCATACCGTCGGCGCTTCCGTCCAAGAAAATGACGTTGCCTTTGCCGTACTCTGCAAAATTCTTAATTGCCTCGGTCCACATTGAGAACATAATCATTGAAGTATCAAGATTTGCTTGTTGCATTTCTCTGGCAGCATTGTTCATACCCTTTGCTACCTCTTCTCTGAAAAGAGCCACACCTTGACCTCTCAATTGTGCTGCCTCTCGTTCCGCCTCAGCTGCGATTTTAATTGCATTACCATCAGCCTCTGCTGCCTTGGTTTTAG
>JAIXWP010000014.1 GCA_027491215.1 Flavobacteriales bacterium
CCCCAAACCCTCTCACCCTTCGCTCGCTCTGAGTATTCGTTGAATAAAATCACCGGATGATACCGGGTGTTCGATATGGCCCATGTGTCCGATTCCTTCAACGATTTGTGGAGCGCTACCGGGAAGAATCTCCACTTCCTTCAATGCCACTTCCAGTGGAATGGATTTATCTTCTGAACCTAGGAAATAGTATAGTGGAAAATTGCGGTTGACCATTGCCTCTAATGTACCAGAGCGATCACGCATTACAGTGAGCGCATCGGTGATAGCCTCAGTATCTAAACTTTGCGCGTAGGTAATTTGCTCTTCAATTTTTTCTCTAAAATTTTCTCTTGTGCTATCAGGAAACAATCCGTTAATCATTGTGCGGATGTACAGCGCTTTATTTTCTCTAGCAGCCTCCATTGCACGATCACGAGCGGAGATCTTTTCCGCATCGTCTGCACCAGCTTTTGAATGGAACAAACACAGACCGAGACACCTTTCTTTCAAAGTGTTGCAAAAATGTGCACCGATATAACCTCCCATCGAATGGCCAATAAAAAAGTAAGAGTCTCCAGCGGGAAGATTTACTTGCTCGATGATATTCTGCACATAGTATTCCATGCTAGGTTCAATACGCGTTAAATTTTTTCCATGACCCGGAATCTCCGGGAAATGCAGCTCATAGTTGGATTTAGAGATGCGGTTTAATATGGGATTCCACATATTTGCATTCTCAAGGAATCCATGAAGGAAAATAAGGTGTTTCTTTGACATAGCGGATGCAATTTAGATTTGTACTCATGGGAAACCTATCAAATAACTTAAAATTTTTGCGCAAGCAACGAAAAATGACGCAAGCTGACCTCGCTACGGCGCTGGGAATCAAGCGTCCAGTGATCGGTGCGTATGAGGAAGAAAGAGCAGAACCCAAGCTCTCTTTGCTTATGGAAATGGCAAAGCTTTTTGAAATAGATGTAGATGACCTTATCGGTCGCGACTTAAATAAATCAATGAAAACAACAGCCATTTTTGACAAAAGTAAAATTCCTGTAGTGCCAGTATTAGCAGCGGCAGGTTACACTACTGGATTTTCTGACATCGGATACATCGATACACTACCAACGGTAGATCTCACAACAACAGATCTCGTTTTGACCAGTGATATGCGCGTGTTTCAGATCTCGGGTGACAGTATGTTGCCGATCCCCGATGGGTCGTACATTATTTGCACTAAAGTGGAAAACTTGAGACTTCTCAAGGAAGGCAAGCGCCACATCGTAGTGACTGAGCGAGATGGTATTGTTTTCAAAAGAGTTTATAGAATCGAAGATTCGTTAAAACTAGTTAGCGACAACGCTGTTTATAGCCCATACGAGGTGCATCTATCAGAAATAGCCGAAATTTGGCGCTCCGTAGGATTCATTCTCAACGACGAAGAATAGTGGTAAATGACAAGTGACAAATGATAAAAGCTAGCAAGCTAGGAATCATTAACTATTAACCAAGAACAATGGAAAAAAAGAAAATACCTACAGCAGTTTATGCTGAGATGACGCCGAATCCCTCGGCGATGAAATTTGTAGCAGATAGAGCTTTGGTTTCAGGTGGTCTCCAAGTGGAGTATCGCTCGAAAGCAGAAGCGAAAAACTCTTCGCCATTGGCAGAAGAACTATTTAATTTCCCATTTGTAACCAACGTTTTCATCAGTGGAAATTTTGTGACTGTTACAAAAGACGGATCACTTGGATGGGAAATGGTGGTAATGCAATTGCGCGAATACATTCGCGAATGGCTCATGGATAACGAAGTTACTGTGAGTGCAGTTCCAACAGAACTTCTACAAAGAGCTCCGATTGCGGATCCTACAGAGCTAGGAGCACCGAAGCCAGCTGTTGACTATAGCGCAATGGAAGCATCTCCATATGATGATGAAATCAGATTCTTATTGGATGAATATGTTCGTCCTGCAGTGGAGCAAGATGGCGGCGCCATCGACTTCATGGCTTACAAGGATAAAAAAGTGTATGTGCAAATGAAAGGCTCTTGCAGCGGCTGTCCATCAAGCACTGCAACGCTGAAGGGAGGAATAGAAAATCTCTTAAAATCAAAACTTCCAGAAGTGGTAGAGGAAGTAGTAGCTGAAGCTGTTTAAGAATAATAACGCAACATTTGATGAGAATTTTATTTTCGATTTGCACACTACTTTGGTGTGCCGCAACCTACGCCCAGTCGACTTTTCCTTACAACGGTGTAAAGCCTAAAGAAGTAACTTCTACGGTGTTTACACACGCAAACATTATGGTCAATCCAGAATTATTGATGGAAGACGCTATGATGCTTGTGGAAGGAGGAAAAGTAGTAAGTGTCGGTAAAACCCTCGTCATTCCAGCGAATGCCGTGGTGATAGATCTTCAAGGAAAGTACATCTATCCATCTTTTATCGATCTTCACTCGAGCTATGGTATGCCAAAGCCAAGTGGCGACGGACCAATGAGAGGTCGTGGACCACAAATTGAAAGCAATCGAAAAGGCGCGTTCGGATGGAATGAAGCCATCAAGTCGGATCAGCAAGCAGCATTGCTTTTTGATATAAATGAAGACGAAGCGAAAGAGTATAGAGGAATAGGATTCGGATTAGTCTTGACTCATGCACAAGACGGCATCGTTCGCGGAAATTCTGCATTGGTGCAATTAGGTGACAATGTAAATGAAGATATTTTGCGTGCAAATGTTGGTGCACATTATTCTTTCAATAAAGGAACAAGTCGTCAAGATTATCCATCTTCACTGATGGGTAGTATCGCACTCCTTCGTCAAACGTACTACGACGCGCAATGGTACGCCAATAGCGGATCTCAAGAGGGAATCAACATCGCGCTACAAGAAATGAATGATTTGCAAAAACTACCATCATTTTTCGATGCAGGAGATAAATGGAATGTATTACGAGCAGATAAAATCGGCGATGAATTCGGTGTTCAATATATCATCAAAGGCAGCGGTACGGAGTACCAAAGAGTTGATGATATTGCTGCAACGAAAGCGACTTTCATCATTCCATTACAGTATCCAAGTGCCTATGATGTAAGCGATCCATACTTGGCGCGCTGGGTTGATTTTGCAGAGTTAAAGCACTGGGAAATGGCGCCATACAATGCATCTATTCTCAATAGTAAAGGAGTTTCTTTTGCATTTACTTCAAGCGGACTTACAGATAAATCAGAATTTTTAAAGAACTGGAGAAAGGCTGTAGAAAAGGGTTTGTCGAAACAAGCTGCCCTTGCGGCATTGACAACTGTGCCTGCAAAAATTACTAGTACCGAACGTTCATTCGGTAAATTGGAAATAGGATACACAGCAAACTTCTTCATTACTTCAGGAGATATTTTTTCAAATGATTCAGAGATTTTAGATCATTATATTTCAGGGAAAAGATTTGAGGTGAAGGCTCCTGCTGAACCAAAGCTCGAGTCTGGAAAGTACACGCTGACCGCAGGCACTGACGTATTCGATATTGAATACGGTGGAGAAAAAAACAAAGGATATAAGTATATCATCGGTGATGTAGCTGGATCAAATGTGGTCATAGACACATTAAGTTTTCAAGCATCGCTTTCTAAAGAACTAGATTTTGTAACGCTTACTCTCAAGCCTGATTCCGCTGCGAAAGATCTCGGTGTTCTTCTCTTTGGAGGATGGAAGTCTTTGAATGGTTGGAGCGGAACTTTAGAATATAAAGACGGACGCAAAGCTGATGCAATGCTTGTTTATAATGTGCTAAAGGACGGCGCCAAGAAGAAGGATGAAAAGCCTGTCACACCAGCGGCTACAAAAGAGGAGATTGGTAATGTTGTGTATCCATTTACTGCTTTCGGTTGGGAAAAGAAACCAGAAGCGAAACGTGTTCACATCAAAAACGCAACCATCTGGACCAATGAGCAAGAAGGGAAATTAGAAAATGCGGATATCATTATTTCCAATGGAAAGATTGAGGCGGTGGGGAAGAATTTAAGCGCGCCCGGAGCCGAAGTCGTTGATGGCACTGGCATGCACGTAACCCCTGGTATCATCGATGAACACAGTCACATCGCTCTTGCAAGCGTGAACGAGGGTTCTCAAGCGAGCAGCGCTGAAGTAGAAGAAGCTTCTGTGATCTGGCCCGAAGACATCGATATCTATCGTCAATTGAGCGGCGGAGTTACAGCTGCTCAATTGCTCCACGGATCGGCAAACCCTATTGGCGGACAAAGTGCACTTATCAAAATGCGTTGGGGTGTAAATGCTGACCAAATGCAAATCGAAGGTGCAGATGGTTATATAAAATTCGCATTGGGCGAAAACGTGAAGCAAAGCAATTGGGGCGACTTCAATAGAGTGCGCTTCCCACAAACAAGAATGGGTGTGGAGCAAGTGTATTACGATCATTTCATCAGAGCTCGCGAATATGCTGATGAGTGGAAGAAGTTCAGCGCCTCATCTGCAACTAAGGGTAAAAAGAAATCACCTATTTCAGCAGTGGCACCAAGAAGAGACTTGGAGCTTGAAACGCTTGCAGAAATTTTAGATAAGAAAAGATTTATTACATGCCATAGTTATGTGCAAAGCGAAATCAATATGCTTATGCACGTGGCGGACAGCTTGGGCTTCAAGGTGAATACTTTCACGCACATCCTTGAAGGATACAAAGTAGCTGACAAAATGAAGGAGCACGGTGCAGGAGGTTCTACCTTCTCTGACTGGTGGGCATACAAGATGGAAGTAAAAGACGCTATTCCGTACAACGCAGCTTTGATGTGGAAGGAAGGAGTGACTGTTTCTATCAATTCTGACGATGCTGA
>JAIXWP010000108.1 GCA_027491215.1 Flavobacteriales bacterium
ATGCGCTGGTGTAGACCGCGATGCAGTTGAACGCGCTCGCAAATACATGTTGCCTTATCCTCCATCTTCACCAAGCATCGCCTTGTTCAAAGATGGTAAGCTAATGCACATGATCGAGCGTCATCACATCGAAGGACGCACTGCAGAAATGATCGCCGATAATTTGAAAATGGCGTTCGAAGAATATTGCTAAACTTAGTGACTAGTTACTAACGACGAGTGACTAGAGTAGATACTAGAATCGTAGATGGAAAGTGCCAAATAAGAACTGTTCATCTATTCAGTTAGTCACTACTCTAGTCACTCGTATCTCGTATCTAGTAACTAAGTTAGTCACTAGTCATTTGTCACTGAAATGGACAACTCTTCCAATTGAGCATCTGCGATGGCGCTTGGCGCATCGATCATCACGTCGCGGCCGCTATTATTTTTCGGGAATGCGATAAAGTCACGAATACCTTCTGAGCCGCCGAACAACGAGCATAAACGGTCAAAACCGAATGCTATTCCGCCGTGTGGTGGTGCGCCATATTCAAAAGCATTTAATAAGAATCCAAACTGAGCTTTTGCTTCTTCTTGAGAAAAACCAAGAAGGTCAAACATGCGGCTTTGAACATCTCTATCGTGAATACGGATTGAACCTCCGCCAATTTCAACGCCATTCAACACGAAGTCATAAGCATTTGCATTTACTGCCCCTGGATCAGTATCGAGAAGTGCGATATGCTCTGGCTTTGGTGACGTAAATGGATGGTGCATTGCATGCCATCTTCCTGATTCCTCGCTCCATTCAAGCAAAGGGAAATCAAGTACCCAAAGAGGAGCCCAATTATCAGGGTTACGAAGTCCAAGGCGAGTCCCCATCAATAAGCGAAGTTCATTCAACTGCTTGCGTGTGCTATCTAATCCTCCGCTCAATACGAGAATAAGGTCGCCAGCTTTTGCTCCAGCTTTTTCAGCAATCGCCTTCCAGTCTTCCTGTGAGTAGAATTTATCTACGCTTGACTTGAAGGTGCCGTCTTCATTGCACATGCAATAAACAAGGCCCTTAGCTCCGATCTGCGGACGCTTTACCCATTCGGTCAATTCATCTACTTGCTTGCGTGTATAGCTAGCACAACCCGGTGCTACTATACCAATCACCGCTTCGGCACTATCAAATACATTGAAGCCTTTGTTTTGCATCAAATCATTCAAGTATTGGAACTTCATTTCAAAACGAATGTCCGGCTTGTCAGATCCGTAATGATGCATTGCATCTGAATAAAGCATTCTTGGAACCTCAGCAATATCAACGTTTTTAACCGTCTTGAAAAGATGACGAATCATTCCTTCAAACGTGTTGAGGATGTCCTCTTGCTCTACAAATGCCATTTCACAGTCGATCTGAGTAAACTCAGGCTGACGGTCTGCACGAAGGTCTTCATCTCTAAAGCAACGTACAATTTGATAGTAACGGTCATATCCACTCACCATTAAAAGTTGCTTAAAGGTTTGTGGGGACTGAGGAAGGGCATAGAATTGCCCAGGATTCATACGGCTTGGAACCACAAAATCTCTTGCGCCTTCCGGAGTAGATTTGATCAAATAAGGAGTTTCAATTTCTAAGAACGAAAGTGAATCCAAATATTTTCTTGCTTCGATGCTAATGCGGTGGCGAAGCATCAAGTTATTTTTAAGAGGGTTTCTTCTCAAGTCAAGGAAGCGCCATTGCATGCGAAGATCATCACCACCATCACTTTCATCTTCTATAGTGAACGGAGGTGTTTTCGCTGCATTCAAGATTTCAAGTGAAGTAGCGATGATTTCGATATCACCTGTGTTCATTTTTGCATTCTTTGAAGAACGCTCTATCACATTGCCATTTACCTTGATAACGAATTCGCGACCCAACTTTCGTGCTGCAGTGCACAATTCAGCGTTGGTGTCCATATTGAATACCACCTGAGTGATTCCGTATCTATCGCGCAAATCCACAAAGGTCATTCCTCCGAGATCACGAGATTTTTGAACCCAGCCACTGAGTATTACTTCTTTTCCGACGTCTGTAAGGCGTAACTCGCCATTGGTATGCGAACGATGCATGGTACTTTTAATTTGGGTGCAAATATACGGGAGCAGTGACATATGTGATTTCATTGAGGATACAATTCACTAAGCAACCTTTTACCAAGAAAATGCTTCTATCTATCTGAACACAAAATCACTACTATGAAAAAAATTATTTATCTAATCGCACTTCTCTTTGGCGTCTCATCAACGGCCAACGCGCAGTGTGCGTTAACAGGGGAGTTTACGGACTTCCAAAGTTTCAATAGCATATACGCAAATGCAGTTGACTCTATTGACATTTGCCCAGATGCAGCCTATCTAGAATATGTTTGGACTGCTGACTTCCCATACTCTGCGGATGGCGAGTGGTTCCAAGCTTTTGATTTGCCTCCTGGTGTTTACACGATTTGCCTTGCAGTCGTAGCATATAACGATCTTGGAGTTGAGATTTCAAATGCCTCAAACTGCCAAGATGTTGTTGTAGAATGCGCTCAGGTTTGGGGTGCAGTCACCACAATTTCTGCTACGCCAGATGCCGCTGTGGTCATGCTTAACACGCAGTCTAACGCAATGCCAGCGAGTTACATGTGGTCAACAAATTCTGGAACATTTACACAGCCTAACGGCCCAACTTTCGTGGTGAATTTCCCCCAGTATCCATTAAGTGGCAATGTGATATTAACTGACGAGTTTGGATGTACTTATTTTTATGCTTTCTACATTTCGCAACCACAATCGACATGTGATGTAGATTTCAGTTTCACAGTCGTAGAGAACTATGTTACTATCTCTGAAACCTACAATGGTGTGCCAATCAATCCAAATGAAGGCCAAGATTATTGGTCTAACTACTCTTTGAATGGTCAATATCTATCAGGCTCACACAATCCAAGTTTTTACCTGCCAAGTACAGGAACGTTTACAATTTGTAATTCAGTAGAGGGAAGCGGATGTTCTAATTATATCTGCCATGATGTGGTGGTCACTTCGGTAAACAACAATTGTGACGCATCTTTCACATATACAAACTATGGGTACACGCATGTTTTCACAAACACTTCTGGAGGTTATTACACCAGCGGGGAATGGGTGATCAACGGTCAGTCTTACGGCACTTACAGTCCGCTCTATGTTAATCTTGAGCCCGGATCTATCAATACGGTAGAGCTAATGATCAATAATAACTTGACTTCATGCTTTGATTCGTACAGTGAAGAAATCACAACGCCAGCAGCAGTGAGCGTTTGCGGCTATGCATTCGAAGACTTGAATTACAATGGCATATTTGATGAAGGAGAAACTCCAGTTGAAGGAGTTTCCATTTATGATAATAATTCTGTCGATTCGGTTTGGACAGATGCAAATGGATTCTATGAGATACTTGTTTATCCAGGTGATTTTTCTCTATATGGAAATAGCTATTCTACAGGATACGCTTTCATTGATGCTATTGAGGTTACATGGGATGATATAGCGGGCAACACGAATGATTTAACTGGCTGCAACTTGAATTGGCCAATGGAACCATATGTTGCTACTATTTGTGGTACGGCTTTCTTAGATATGAACCAAAATAATGTGTTTGACAGCGGGGAAGAAACACTAAGCGGAGCTCAAATCATTTATACTCTTTGGATAAGTCAGGAAGAGCTTTTTGAAACAATCGCCTACTCGAATGAGCAAGGAGAATATTGTATCACTATACCGGCCGGCTATCAATACTTGTATGCAGAATATACCACTGTGTCAGGTTCTACAGTTACTTCTTATTTGACAACTTCAAATTCATTCTATGAAAGCGGCCAAACCTATACAGGTATCAACGCGCCGTTCTATTTCTTTGATAACGCAATTGAAGTGGACGTTAATATTTCCACTTGGAATAATGCAACCCCAGGTTTTTATGGTTACTACTACATCAGTCTGGAGAATGCGGGAGCTTTGGATGCTGTAGTTGATGTGGTTGCGAATTTCGATGATGTACAAACGATTATCACTGCACAAGACATCGATGGAATAGTAGGTGTAATAAACAATTCAAACAGCACAGTAACATGGAGTGGAGTTAGTGTAGATGCGTTTGACTATGCGGGTGCATATGTATATGTGTTAAATGATGTCACACTTCCACTGGGCAACCTAGTTTATACAACAGCATCAGCAACTGTTACCAACGGCACAGACATTAATCTTGCTAATAACACTGCGAATATTACTCAAGTAGCTATTGGGTCTTATGATCCAAACAATAAGTTGAATTTCCCTGCTGGTGACGGTCCTGAAGGAAATATGCTTCCTTCAAATGCTTCCTTCACGTACATCATCAACTTCCAAAACACGGGTACTGCAGAAGCATATAACATTCGTATAGAAGATCAATTGGATACTGATTTGGATTGGTCAACATTCGAAATGATCTACGCTTCTCATGCATATAATGTGCAGATGACAGACGGTGACTTGACTTGGAACTTCCCGAATATCATGCTTCCTGATTCAACTACAAATGAACCAGAAAGTCATGGTCACGTGATGTATCGTATCAAGCCTATTGCAGACAAGCCAGTAGGAACTGTTTTTGAAAATACTGCATATATCTACTTTGACTTTAATGAGCCAATCATCACGAATACCGCTACAAATACATTTGTAACAACAATCGGTGTTGAAGAAGCAACGAATACATCTGACTGGACAGTTTATCCTAATCCAGCGCATGATGTTCTTTTCTTAAAATCAGAAAACTTAACAGCAGGTTCTCAATTGCGTTTGTTTGACATGCAAGGTAGAATTGTTCAGCAAGAATTAATCAATCAGAACGGAATTGCACAGGTTGAACTTAATTTAACATCTGGCCACTATGTTATTGAAATTGTAAGTGCTAACGAGGTGTTTAGAACAAAATTGAGCATCAAGTAAGCGTCTGAGATAGATCATATTAGAGCCCCGACGGAAGTCGGGGCTTTCTTTTTATTATCTTTGTAGCTAAGCAAGGAAATCAAGTGTCGTCCTCCTCCCTGAGAATCGTGCGCCATTTCCCGTGTAATTATTATTTAATTTCAATTATTGCCAATGGCGACAGTTCAGTTTAATACAAAGGATCACCCATTCTTTGATGCATTGAAAAAGAAAGTAGACAACTACTTCAGAGAACAAAATATTAAACCAACAGGTAACTGGAGACTCTACAGTAAAACTACTGTACTCTTTGCAGCATTTTTCCTTCTATACGCACTTCTAGTTTTTTGGGTAACGATGCCTCTTTGGCTAGGAATTATCCTTTGCGTTGTATTCGGAATCAATATCGCTGCTATTGGATTTAACGTAATGCATGATGGTGCTCATGGAAGCTTCTCAAGCCGCGGATGGGTCAACAATATCATGGGTTACTCACTCAATATCATGGGTGGTGACGTTAATCTTTGGAAAATCAAGCACAACATGATTCACCATAGCTTCACTAACATTGATGGCTATGATGATGATATCGATATTCGTCCTTTTATGAGAACGACTGCCATTCAACCTAAGTTGAAGATGCACCGTTTCCAGCATATCTATTCAATCGCATTGTATAGCTTGACGTATGCACTTTGGATTTTCTATTTTGATTTCAAAAAGTATTTCAGCCGTAAAATTGGATTGACTCCAATTCGTAAGTTTAGCACAAGAGATCATATCATCTTTTGGGTGACGAAGATCGTTCACTTCATTTTCTTCTTTGGACTGCCAATGTATACTGTGGGCGTACTAGCAACTATCTTGGGATACTTGATCGTTGCTTTTGTCTGCGGAATCATCCTTTCTTACGTGTTCCAAATGGCACACGTAATGGAGAACACAGAGTTCGTAGATCCAACTGCAACAGATGGTAAGCTAGAAGACGAATGGGCTGTACACCAAATCAAGACTACAACTAATTTCGCAACAAAGAGCAGAGTAGTATCATGGTTTACTGGTGGACTGAATTACCAAGTGGAGCACCATTTATTCCCAAGAATTTCTCACATTCACTATCCAGAAGTAAATAAACTCGTAATAGAAACTTGCGAGCAATTTGGAGTGAAGTACAATGAATACAAAACTTTGTTTCAAGCATTGAAATCACACGTCAATCACTTGAAAACAGTCGGAACGATGTAAAACAAAAAAGAGGGCCTTGGCCCTCTTTTTTTTATGGAACATATTCCATTGCTCCTTCTAATATGTAATTCATTTGGTAGATATCGTCTGCATTCAATTTTAACTTGCCCTTGAATGTAAGACGCTCATCTGTTTTATAAGTGCGATGCTTGCCTGTAAAGCGCAAATCAGCCACACTCTCAGGCCCACCGCCGCCGCAGAAATAACAGTTGGCATAGGGGTATCTAGAAACCACGTAGAAATTTTCATCATAATCAACAGGAATGACATATCCTGTGATATAAACTTCTTTTCCTTCAAAAGCTTTCACACCTGGACCAAAGGTTGGCTTCCAGAAATAGGAATCGAGTTCTTGAACATAAATCTGCTTGAATGTGACATCAGATAGCATCTTCCATGTGATCTCATTTGGAGCGTCATCCATCACTTGAGGAATCAATGATGATTGACGTGTGCGGTCCCAATCGATAGCACGCTTGGCTTTTACAGGTGTTGTATCATCTTCATTCGATACAGTAATATATCCGCTAAGCCCAATGGCTGCGACTACACCTGTAGCGAATAGAACAATATTCTTAAGCATTTGAAAGAGTTTTTGAAATATCCATTTTTAACGCACGAAGTGCAGGCAACAATGACGCCAAAACACCAACGCCCAAAGTTACTGCTAACAATACCAACTCGCTTGAAGAAACACTCAAGTCGTTGATTTCATACTGAAAGTTTTCTTTTAATAAAGATGATAACGCGAGCAAACCAATTCGGCTGAGTATTGTGCCTGTCACAAATCCTATTATTACTAAAAGCAATCCTTCTTGCATAATTAAGGCAAATAGCGTTCCTCTGGAACCACCCATGGTTCTTAGAAGAGCTAACTCATATTTGCGTTCTTTTAGTGAATTGTAAAGTGAGATAAACACACTCACAAATGATAGAATCATGATTAAAATCGCAATGGCTTTTAAGGTGTCCATTCCGAGTCCAAAGTTTTGGCTTAGACGATTCATTTCAATTGCAGGGTCAGCGAGCTGCATATTAGTGTCGCGCACCACGTTTGCAAGCATCATAGCGGCAAGAGGATTGCGTTTCTTGATCAAATATGCTGTCATTTCTTGTGAAGCCTCATGATCATGAGCGTGCTCATGGTCGTGCTCATCACCATCAACATGCACGTGGCCTTCTTCGCCATGGGCTGGATTTTCGCCGGTGTGATCATGCTCATCTCCTTCCTCATGAACGTGCCCAGGCTCCCCGTGAGCGGGATTCTCCATGCTTGAATGTTCCTCTTCATCCCCATGATCGTGAACGAGCCAAACTGACTCCACAGGAGTTAAGATCAAATTATCTAAAGCGGAGTTATTCGTCTCAAGAATTCCAACTACTACAAAAGGATGATCATGGTGGTGAGCATCTTCTTCATTGCTCTGATTATCGAACCCGTGCATGGATGTAAACTTATCTCCCACCTTTAACCCTGTTTCATCCGCAACGCGCTTACCAAGTGTGGCTTCAAAAGGAGCCGAAAACATGCGGCCTTCGCTCACTTTCGCATCATAATGCGCTGGGTATTTGAAATTAGTTCCCACAATGCGCCATTTCTCATAATTATCGCCATAGGCAAGAGGAATTGCCTCTTTGACCATTGGATTTTTGATGACTTTTTGCGCATCAGAAACTTTTATATTGCCCGTAGGTGCATCTACATGATATACGTTCGCTAAAATCAATTGCATCGGACTTCCCTTCGCACCAAGCACGAAATCGATGTCTTTAATATTGCGATCGAATTTTTCAGTCACCTGTTTTTCCAATAGAAGAAGAAGCGAAATCACACCAACACCAAATGCAAGTAGCACGATGCTAAGCAAAGTATTGAGAGGCTTTACGCGAAGATTCGCCCAAGAAATTTTGATCAAGTTCATAGCGTAATCTGATTTGCAAAGTGATCTTTTAATCGTTGGTCATGAGTCACAATGATAAGCGCCGCACCAGTAGCATTTGCCTGCTCTTCAAGCAAACGAATTACCTCAGCAGCATTCTTGTCATCCAATGCACTGGTTGGCTCGTCAGCTAAGATTACTGGAGGGTTGTTGATGACGGCTCTAGCAATTGCTGCACGTTGAGCTTCTCCAACACTTAACTGTGATGGACGCTTCTTTCCTTTATCTGCAATATTGAGTCGCGTCAAAAGTTCTTTCGCTTTGTTGCGATCTTGTTTGAGCCCAGTTAAATACTGCGGCATGATTAAGTTATCCTCAATATTTAGAGCTTCAACAAAATGAGCAGTTTGAAAAATGATTCCAATGTTCTTACCTCGAAATTTATCAAGCGCCGCACCCGACATAGTGCTGGTATTTTGCTCATTTATGATAATCTCACCTGAGGTGGGTTGTAGCAATCCTGCAAGCAAATGGAGCAAGGTTGTTTTTCCTTTTCCACTTTCTCCTAAGATCAACAACTTTTCATTCTTCCCACATGTTATGGTAGGGAATTGAAAGGACGGGCCTGATGGATATTGGAAAGATATATTTTTCGCTAAAAGCATATGTTTTACAACTGTTACCGCAAATATACTCTCTCCTTTCAAGCAGTAGTAACGATATTTGTACTTAAATACAGTTAAAAATGAATTTCAAACAGCGATTACTCAGATACGGGATAGGAGTAGGTATTGGTTGTCTCTTGGTTTTTATACTTTTTCCCAACTACGATTGGCTGGGATGGACACCGGGCAAGCAGCTTATGAAACGTATAAGAGAATCGACATGGGTGAATACTGATTCTGGCAAATGCACGATGAACTGCTTGAATAAGTCTATCGCTGATTTTGACCAAGCTCGATTTAATGGGGAAATCAATTTTTCGATGAGCGATACACATGCAAAACCGCCATTGTATGAATTGGAGTTTCAAGAATTATCTTATCGAATCACTGTCGAAGACACATTGATTACACTAATTGAAGTGAAAAAACTGGGTCAGTCGAACTCATGTAACTGTCCTTAATTTTCAAAACCGTATCTTTGTAATTCACCCATGCGGAGGTTTATGAAAGAACAAATCCAACAACTTGCAAAGCAATACGCTCAAGAATTCATTGAGATAAGAAGGCATATCCACGCACACCCTGAACTTTCTTTTCAGGAGGTAGAAACTGCAGCATTTGTAAGAAAAAAATTGGATTCCTGGGGAATTGAGTACACCGCACAAGTTGGCGGAGAGGGCGTTGTTGCGATTGTCAAAGGAAATAATCCATCTTCAAGATCTGTAGCACTTCGTGGTGATATGGATGCTCTTCCGATTGAAGAGAAAACGGGTGTGGAGTATCAAAGTAAAAATATTGGCATTATGCACGCATGCGGTCATGATGTGCATACCACTTGTCTACTCGGTGCTGCGAAAATTCTCAATGAACTGAAAGGTCATTGGAATGGAACATTGACTTTGGTGTTTCAACCGGCTGAAGAAAAGCTACCGGGTGGCGCTTCTATTATGTTGAAAGATGGTTTATTCTCAAAAGAAAAACCTGAAAAAATGCTGGCGCAGCACGTGTTCCCAGAATTGCCAGTTGGCAAAGTGGGAATCACACCAGGTGCTTACATGGCAAGTTCTGATGAATTATATATTACGGTAAATGGAAAAGGCGGTCATGGTGCAAAGCCTGACCACGCCGTGGATCCAGTACTGATCGCATCTCACCTTATTATCGCATTGCAACAGGTTGTGTCAAGATGGTCGAATCCAATTACACCAAGTGTTTTGACAATTGGAAAAGTAATTGCCAATGGAGCAACGAATGTTATTCCATCTGAAGTAACCATGGAAGGTACGTTTAGAACATTCGATGAAAATTGGCGTTCGGATGCTCATCAGAGAATGATTGCCCTGGCTAAAGGATTGGTGGAGGGAATGGGTGGAACAGTAGAGTTCCGTGTGGAGCGAGGTTATCCTGTCGTTTACAATGATCCGGAAGTCACTGCTGTTTCAAGAAGAATTGCAGAAGATTATTTGGGAAAAGATAATGTTGTCACTCTTGAAAGAAGAGCTACTGCAGAAGATTTTGCATATTTCTCACAAGTAGTTCCTGGTTGTTTCTATCGTCTAGGAACGGCATCAGAAAACGGCGATAATCGTTTTTCTGTGCACCATCCTCAATTCAATATCGATGAAAAAGCAATTGAATTAGGAATGGGTTTGATGGCCTACATGGCCGTTGCTGAATAGATCTCAAACAATACATAAGAATTTATTTATGTTTTGTATAAAAAACATAAATAATAATTCATCGATGACCTATCGTTGCTTTGCGTCAAAGATTAAATCAATGACAAGAATTACAATCGCGAAAGGAGATGGAATAGGTCCAGAAATTATGGACGCTACCCTTGCTATATTAAAAGCAGCAAATGCACAAATAGAGATAGATGAAATTGAAGTGGGTGAGAAGGTGTATTTGTCAGGCAATACCTCTGGAATAAGCGATGAGTCTTGGGATGTGATTAGAAGAAACAAAGTTTTCTTGAAAGCCCCAATCACTACTCCACAAGGTGGAGGTTACAAGAGTTTAAATGTAACAACCCGTAAATTCCTAGGTCTTTATTCCAATGTTCGTCCTTGCTTTAGTATGTCCCCATTTGTAAGCACGAAGCACCCTTTGATGGATGTTGTTATCGTAAGAGAAAATGAAGAGGACTTATATGCTGGAATTGAACACCAACAAACAGACGAGGTCGTTCAATGTCTCAAGCTAATTAGCAGACCAGGTTGTGAAAAGATTGTGCGATATGCTTTCGAATATGCACGCTTGTACAATCGTAAAAAGGTTACTTGTTTTACAAAGGACAATATCATGAAGCAAACCGATGGTTTGTTTCATAAAGTATTCGACGAAATAGCTGCGGAATATCCAGATATTGAAAATGAGCATTGGATCGTAGACATCGGAGCCGCGAAATTGGCAGATACTCCTGAAGCATTTGATGTGATAGTAATGCCAAATTTATATGGCGATATTCTTTCGGATGTAGCAGCACAAATCGCTGGATCAGTAGGTTTGGCGGGTTCTGCCAACATCGGTGAGGAGTGTGCAATGTTTGAAGCAATTCACGGTAGCGCTCCACGAAGAGCAGGTCAAAACCTAGCAAACCCAAGCGGTCTTTTGCAAGGAGCTATCATGATGTTGAATCATATCGGACAAAATGATGTAGCGGAAAGAATCCAAAATGCTTGGCTAAGAACCGTTGAAGATGGATATCATACTTACGATATTTACAAGGAAGGGGTTAGCAAAGTCAAGTTGGGCACAACAGAATTTGCACAGGCCGTAATCGAAAGATTAGGACAAGCACCACAACAGTTGAAGCCTGTAAAATACGCCGCTAATTCAAAGTTGAATTTACCAAAGTATGTAAGGAAAAGCCCAGCTCCAAAGGAGTTGCAAGGAGTTGACTTATTTGTTCATTGGACAGGCACAGATCCAAATACTTTGGCAGATCATGTCTCAAAATGGAGCGATGGCGAGGTAAAATTGTCTATGATAACGAATCGCGGAATCAAAGTATGGCCTGATGGTTTTAAAGAAACATATTGCACAGACCATTGGAGATGTCGCTTCAAGGCTACAGACAAAGTTATTTCTCAGCATAAAATAATTCAATTGCTACAAACAGCAAGCAATAGCGGACTAGAAGTGATCAAAACAGAAAACCTCTATGCGTTTAATGGAGTTTCTGCTTTCTCTCTGGGTCAAGGTCAATAAAAATTAAGGAGTATGGATTTACAATTGATAAAAGGAACGTTTCAAAAAAATGAAGCGTGGGATTTAATCCAGAAAATGATTGGCCTCAAGATTCAATATCATGAGGAGAAGATTACAAGTACAATGAATGAAGAAGATATTAAGATGCGTGAATCGCGCATCAAACAACTCCAAAAAGAGTTGACGACATTTAAGAAACACCTCGACAGCATTGAAGGTCCAATTTCAATTTCATCCAATGTTGAGGTGGTGTAAACAGGTGTTTTTTTGGTAAAGTGGTAGTTAAATAAAAGGCCCAACGAATAGCAGCTAAACGTTGGGCCTTTTTGTTTCCTTATTAAAACGGACAATTAGTTTCCGACTTCGCTCATAAATTTGATGCGCATTAATCTCAATGGTTCTTCTTCGAAATCTCCATCGAAATAAGTCATTGCCTCTTCGATACTATCTGTTTCGCTATCCATGAAATAGTCCATGATGTCTTGTTGTGAATCCTCGTCAATTTCTTCACTGATGAAGTATTGAATATTGATTTTGGTTCCAGAAGAAACGATAGCCTCTAACTCGTCTAACAATTCAGACATCCCTTTGCCTAATCCTTTAGCAATATCAGGAAGCGGAATACGCTTATCGATATTTTGAATGATTTGAACCTTATGTCCGCTCTTGTTAACCGCGCTTTTCACCACAAAGTCAATAGGACGTTCGATATTATTGTCTTCCACATAGCGTTGAATTAATGCAATGAAAGACTGACCAAACTTCATCGACTTTCCTTTACCCACACCGCCGATATTACTTAACTCGTCGAGCGTGATAGGATATTGCGTAGCCATTTCTTCTAACGCAGGGTCTTGGAAGATCACATATGGAGGAATCTTCTTTTCTTTCGAAGTCTTTGCTCTTAATTCTTTTAGAAGGTTGAAGAGTTGCTCATCTGCAGCACCACCTCCTTGTTTAGGAAGAAGTAATTCACCATCCTCATCCGTTTCACCAATCTCTTCTTCCTTGACAAGAATGAAGGACTCTGGCTTCTTTAAGAATGCCTTACCTTCATCGGTAAGCTTGAGTGTTCCGTATGTTTCTATTTCCTTTCTGAGCAGGCCGCGAACAAGCATTTGACGAATGATGGCGTTCCAGAATTTCTCATCATGTTCTTTTCCTTCTCCAAAGTTTTCATTCAAATGACCTTTGTATGTGGTCAC
>JAIXWP010000080.1 GCA_027491215.1 Flavobacteriales bacterium
AGAAAGGGCATTGAGCCCGTTTCTATCTGAGCCAAAACAAGACCTCAGAATCTAAATCTATCTCTGGAAATCCAAGATTAGGTTCTAAAAAAACGGTCAACGTCATTTAGGCATGGACACTCTCCCAACTCCAATCCCCCAACTCCTAACCCCAAACCCCTAACCCCTAACCCCTATCGCTCTACCTCACACACCGGAATCGGTAACATCTTGTGCTGATTGGCTCTGTTCATTCTCGAATAGATGGCGAGAACTTCTTTTTGTCTTTCTGAAAGATTTGTATCGTTGAGATCTGGTGTTTTTGTGGGGAGTGAATCGATGTAATTCATGGCCCATTCCAACTCGGGATAGCTTGCTCCTATTTGATCTTCATCACTGCGATCGTCGCCCCATAAGCCGTCTGTAGGCTTTGCTACTTGAATACTCTGAGCCACTCCTAAGTGCGCGCATAATGCATACACTTCGGTCTTCATCAAATCTGCTATCGGAGAAACATCTACTCCACCATCTCCATATTTTGTATAAAAACCAACACCGAAATCCTCGACTTTATTTCCAGTTCCCGCTACTAACAAACGATGAATTCCTGCGAAATAATAAAGTGTTGTCATGCGCAAACGTGAACGTGTATTGGCTAGCGAGAGATGTAATAAATTCTCTTCTTCAATCACTGGAACATTTTCCATAAATTGATCAAAAACTTCTGTCAATTCTACACGATGAGATCGAACGTTTGAATATTTTTCCTCAAGCCATTTCATGTGCTCTTGCGCTCTGCTCACTTGTGATTCGGCTTGATAGATGGGCATTTCAAGCAGGAGGGTCTCCTTACCTGTCATCGCACACAAAGTACTGGTGAGCGCGCTATCGATACCGCCACTCACTCCTACTACAAACCCATTCACCTTTGCTTTCGTGGCATAGTCGTTCAACCAATTCACGATTTGATCTACTACTTTTTGATGATTCATTTTTCTATAAATAAAAAGTCTCGGATTCAAAGGTAAAACCTTCGCCATCCGAGACTTGTTTTATTAAGCTAAAATTCTACTAGAATTTAATACCAACAACAAGTGAAAGTGAATTGCTCATTGCTTTCAAATCATTTGTTATTGGAGCAGTACCTTCGAATACAGGTGCGTCTTTTTCGTTGGTAGTCACCAATTCATTATTGAGAATATTAGTGAATCCATTGTTATACATCAATCCTGCTACCACCGCAGTGTTGCCGCTCAAGCTATACTCGATACCTGCACCAATCAAAAGTCCAACACGGAAAATTTTAATATCATCCTTGATATCCTCATCCTCTAGACTGTCTGAAATGCGATCTGCTGCACCCCAGCTGATAGCACCATCGGTTGTTACTTTTTGAAGCAAATAATCAATCTCGTCATTTGCTTTTGCATTTACATTAATCCCTGGTATGATACCAAACTGTCCCCAGTATGTAATGTATCCGATTTCATTTGTACGAAGCTTTATGGACAACGGAATTTCAGCATACTGTGTTCTGTACTCACGAGTCTTCGTCCAGATATACTCTACATTTTCCTTTTTACCAGTTTCGAGATAAGTCAAGCTTCCACCTTGGCGAGAGATGAAAAGTCCGGTACCAAAAGCATAATTTTCTGTAAAATGAATGTCCATTGATAGACCAAATCCGAAGCGAAGGGTATTGCCTTCGTTGGTGATATACTTAGAGTCTGGCTTCATCCAAGAAACGCTTGGCTGGACTACTGCCGCGATTTTAAATTTTTGAAAATCCTGTGCGTTTCCAATAATTGTAGACAGGAGAACGAGGGTAATTAGCGTAATTTTTTTCATATCCTATAGTTTACTGCGTTAAACTTGCAAAATCTTCTTTGCAGCGGAGCAAAGTAACAAACCTTTTTTGACATGCGGAAAATCAGTTATGTATTGATTTGCACATTAATAGTGTTTACATCTTGTGAAGACGATCCTTTGAAAAAAGTGGACGTATCAGAATCGAAGCTCGAAGTACGCTTCGACCGACTTGATCACGATCTTTTTCAGGCCGACTTCTCAGATCCGGCGCGCACCGGCCAAACACTATACCAAAAGTATGGTTCTTTTTATTGCGAATACATGGAGGCCATCATGCAGGCAGCACCTTGCCTGCCTGACTCGAATATCCTAGCGCTCCAAGGTTTTGTTGAGCACCGTGATATGTCAGCACTGCAGCGCCAGGTGGATAAAAAATTCACCAATGAAGCATTGATCCCATTTCAGAATGAATTCACTGAATCCGTTCGTCGTTGGAATCACTTCTTCCCGGATAGCATTGCGCCACGTATTGTATTTATGAACTCGGGGCTCAACTTCAGCGCCTATAGCACGGATTCCGTCATTGCGGTAGGACTAGAGTTTTTCCTCGGACCAAAAGACAGTATCGTGCAGCTTTTCCCCAACGACATTTTCCCACAGTATTTTAAAGATGATATGCGTGAGGATTATATGGTCACCAATGCTATGAAGGACTTCGCATGGGCACAATGCAACAAACTCGATGCGACGAATAATAAAAGCGAGTTGTTGAATATTCTGGTACACCAAGGCAAGGTGATGTACATGTTAGATGCCCTATTGCCAAATGTGGAAGACTCCACCAAAATGAATTGGAGCGCTACACAAGCAGAATGGGCGGTTGCCAATGAATTCAGTGTTTGGAAGACCTTGGCGCAGCAAGAAATTTTATTCAGAAGTAATTATAATATGAATAAAAAATGGATCGACTTCGCTCCATTTACCAATGCCGACGGGGTACCGCAAGATTCTCCTCCACAATTGGGAATTTGGATGGGATGGAATATGGTGCGTGCATACATGAAAGCAAATCCTGATGTTACTTTGCAGCAGTTATTACAAGAGAAGGACGCACAAAAAATATTGAAGGCTTACAAGCCTAAAAAAGATTGACGATGAAAAAGACCGCAATACACTTCGAGATAGAATTAGATGACAACAACGTTCCAGAAAAAATCGTTTGGGACGCTAAAGACAATGGTAAAACAGCTGAAGCGAAAGCTATGATCCTTTCAGTATGGGATAAAGAAGAACGCAACACCTTGCGTATTGATCTTTGGAACAAAGAAATGGAAGTAGACGAAATGAAACGCTTTGTTCACCAAACAATCTTGACGCTCGCTGATAGCTTTGAAAAAGCGACAGGCGAAACGAAAATGGCGGCAACCATGCGCGACTTCTGCGATTATTACGCAGAGAAATTAGAGATTAAATAAAGCCTTAGAACTCTCCGGGCAACTTATGCTTCGGCACATCCAATAAGAAGGAAAGGAGTTCGTCTTTTCCTAAGCCATTCTCGGCGGAGGTCACGAATATATTCGGCAGCTCAGTGAACGTTTCGAGGAGTGCATTTTTAAATGCTTCAATATTGTTGTTGAGCGCGCCGGGCTTTGGCTTATCGGCTTTTGTAAACACAATGGAAAAAGGCAGCCCCCACTGTCCCATTTGATTCACAAATTCCACATCGATTTTTTGAGGCTCGTGTCTGCTATCAATGAGGATCATCGTACAATAGATTGTCTCTCTATTTTGAAGATAGTCAGCAATAAATTTTTCCCACTTATCGCGCGAAGTCTTTGAAACCTTCGCATAGCCATATCCAGGTAAATCGACCAAGTACCAAGTCTTGTGCACTTGCTCGTTGATGATAAAGTGATTGATCGTTTGCGTCTTTCCCGGCTTCCCAGAAGTTTTTGCAAGCCCCTTCTTATTGACCAAACGATTGATCAAACTCGACTTCCCCACATTACTGCGGCCAATAAAAGCAACTTCCCAATAAGTAGGTTTCGGACACTTAGTCCAATCAACCGATGAAGTCACAAACTCCGCACTTACTATCATAATTCACAATTCTCAATTCGTAATTCTACATTCTCGATTCGAAATTCGGAATTCGGAATTCGAAATTCTCCAAACTCCAATCCCCAAACTCCAATCCCCAAACTCATTTGTCATTGGATCGCAGCCATTCATCAAGAATCTGATTAAACGTTTGCGGGTGCTCCATCATGGGGGCGTGTCCGCACTCGTCGATCCAGAAGAGCGATGAGTTAGGAAGAAGTTGATGGAATTCCTCGGCCACTTCTGGAGGAGTGATTGTATCATTTTTTCCCCAGATCAAACAAGCTGGCATTTTCATATCAGGAAGATCCTTCGCCATGTTGTGACGAATTGCGCTTTTAGCTAGCGCAAGAATTCGCAGCACGCGATTTCGATCATTCACTACTTCAAAACATTCATTTACGAGTTCGTCGGTAGCGTGCTTCGGATCGAAGAATGTCACAGCTACTTTCTGACGAATAAATTCTTTGTCTTCACGACGAGGGAAAGAAGATCCAAAAGCATTTTCATACAAACCACTGCTAGCAGTAAGAATGAGCGAGCTCACCTTTTCTGGATGTTCTCTTGTATAAACAAGGGCTACGTGACCACCTAGCGAATTGCCGAGGAGATTCACCTTATCCCATTTTTTATAATTAATAAAATCATGAAGAAAATGCGCGAGGCTCTTCACACCAGTGGTTAGCAACGGCATCGTGTAAAGTGGCAACATTGGAATAACAACTGTGTACTCCTTTGAAAAATGATCCACCACATCACGGAAATTACTCAACGCTCCGAATAGTCCATGAAGTAAGATAAGAGGCTTACCCTCACCTGCTTCAATGTACTTGAACTGTCCTTCTTCTTTTAGCTGATAATCCATAGGGTATATAACAAATCGTTGATTGCGAATGTAGGCATTTTTTCAAGCAACGCGTTTCCGATTCCTCCCACATATCACCAACACTCTCCCACTTTTTCCCACCACCATATTTACCCCTAAAAACACCCATAAAAGCCTTTATTTATAGACATTTTAGAAGAAATCTAAAACCGAATGAAAATTCGATTTTATTAACAATTGAATCCAAAAAGTAGTTTTGTGGTAAAAAGTGGGAAAATTGACCTATTTTCGTGCCTGAATAAGGACGATCACGCAACCATGCTAAACCTTTTAGGGGAACATATATGTAAGGTGGACAACAAGGGCCGAATGCTCTTCCCTTCCAAGCTGCGCAGGCAATTGGAGGAGGTAATCCATCATGGCATGGTGCTAAATCGCGACATCTATTCGAAGTGCTTGGTGCTTTATCCAAAACCAGAATGGGATCGTATTCAAGCAGACTTCAGCAGACTCAATCGCTACAATCGCAATCACATCGAATTCCAACGTCGCTTCCTCAATGGAGCAACTGTTCTCGAGCTCGATGCAGCGGGCCGCCTGATGCTTCCTGCTTCGCTATTGGATTATGCGAACATTGATTTGAAGAAAAACAATGAGTTGGTACTAGTGGGAGCGCTTGAGAAAATGGAAATCTGGAGTACCGATAACCACAAGCAATTAGTAGACGATAACCAAACCGATTTCGCATCGCTTGCTGAACAAGTGCAGCGCGACCTCGGAGCATTAAATAACTAAACATCCATCGCCAGTGACGCCGTACCACCAACCTGTGCTGTTACATGAATCGGTAGATGGACTAGCAATTAAACCCGACGGGGTTTACGTCGATGTAACCTTCGGTGGTGGAGGGCATTCACGAGAAATTTTGAAAAGACTGGGACCTAACGGAAAACTGATTGCCTTTGATCAAGATCCTGATGCCATTGCTAATGCCATCAAAGATCCTCGATTCATCATGGTCGATCAAAATTTTCAATTCATGAAAAATTGGGTTCGACTAAGTGGCTTTAAAAAAGTAGATGGAATCCTCGGAGACCTCGGAGTAAGCAGCCACCAATTCGATTCTGATTCACGTGGATTCTCTATTCGCTTTGATGCACCGCTCGATATGCGCATGGATCAAAAAAGAAATCGCACTGCGGAAGACCTCATCAATGATCTCGAAGATCAAGCCCTCACCAACATTCTAAGAAATTATGGTGAAGTAGATGGAGCTTACAAAGTAGCAAGACGAATCATCGCAAATCGCCCCATTCGCACAAGTGGCGAACTCATGAATGTGCTCGAACCATTTGCGCAAAAAGGAAAAGAACACAAGTTCTACGCACAAGTTTTTCAAGCGCTTCGCATCGAAGTGAATGAAGAACTCGAAGTGCTAAAAGCATTTCTGCAACAAGCAAGTGAAATCCTAAATCCAGAAGGAAGACTTTCTGTCATCAGCTATCACTCTCTGGAAGACCGATTAGTAAAGGACTTCATGAAGACAGGAAACTTTTCAGGAACACCAGAAAAAGATTTTTACGGAAACCTCATTCGTCCGATGACACCGCTGCAAAGCAAACCCATCATTCCAAGCGAAGAGGAAATCCAACAGAATACCCGCGCCAGAAGCGCAAAGCTGAGAGTAGCTATAAAGCTCTAAATGATAAATGAAAACAGTTTGGCGTGACACCCAAACCGCCCTAGAACTACATCTAAGGCAGACCTAAAGAAATGAATACCTACAAAGAACCTAACACACCAGTGGAAGAAGTAATTGTTGTGCCCCAAGAAACGGAGCCAACAGCTCCCCCTCCCCGCAAATCGGGCAAAGTTGCTCGCTCGGTGCGCACCGTTCTAAGCGGAGAGTTTCTTACCAAGGACTCACTCATCAATCACCTTCCCTTTATCGGTTTTCTCACAGTGCTTTTCTTATCACACATCGCTTTGATGTACTACTTCGAAAACACTCATCGTCAGATATCAAAACAAAAAGATCGCATCGAAGAAATTCGATCTGAATACAACACTACACTTTCCATTCTCGAAACGCGCAAACAACAAAGCAATGTTGCTCGCGATATCGAAGCGCTTGGACTGAAGGAGCTGCGCACGCCTCCGCAATTCATAGAAGTTGAACCTGGTTATTTCGAGGAGGAGAAATGAACGAACAACTAGGAAGAGACGTCTCGAAAAAAGCATACGGCGTAGCAATGATCCTCGGACTCATCGCTCTGATCATCTTCGGAAAAATTATTATGCTTCAAGCTTTTCCAAAACCAGAAATTTTGGAACAAGGAGAGCAACTAGCGTTTAGCGAAAAAGAAATTCTCCCTGCTCGCGGTCAAATCCTATCTTCTGACGGAAGTCTTCTCGCAACGAGCGTTCCAGTGTACGAAATGTGCTTCGATGCAAAAGCTCCAATCGAAAAAGCTGCTTTGAAATCAGCCACCGATTCTATCGCTCAAGGCATTCATAAAATTCTCGGAGAAAAATCTGAAGGTTTTGCTACCTACAAAAAACGTATCAAATCTTCGAAAGGCACTTTTAATATCATCGCAAAAAACATTGATTACAATCAAAAGAAAGCGATCCTTCAATTGCCTTTTGTAAAAAGAGGAAAATACAAAAGTGGATTCTATTTCCCTAGCAAACAAGAACGCAAAAAACCTTTCGGAAGCCTTGCTGCACGTACCATTGGACTAGAACGCGATGCGAATAAAGTAGGTCTTGAACTTTGTTATGATGAAATTCTTAAAGGCAAAGCAGGAAGACAACGTGTAGAGAAAATGGCCGGTGGACAATGGCGCCCTATTAATGATGAATACATCGTGGAGCCAGAGCCAGGAATGGATATCGTAGCAACTATCGATGTGCACTTACAAGATGTAGCACACACCGCTCTACTTCGTCAACTCAACGAAACACAAGCAGACTGGGGTTGCGCAGTGGTGATGGAAGTTGAAACAGGATACGTTCGTGCCATTGCTAATCTAACATATGAGCCTAAGACCCAAACTTATTTAGAGTTACTTAATAATGCAGTAGAGTCTACTGGCGAGCCTGGATCAACTTTCAAATTGATGAGTATGATGGCCATGTTTGAAGAAAGTAAACTCTCACTTTCTGACAGCGTGCATATCGGCATGGGTGTAAAAACAATCGATGGACTTCAAGTACATGATTCACATCCTGGCAATGACCCTAACTTATTCTACACAGTAAAAGAGGTTTTCCAAAAATCTTCTAACGTAGGAACAGCACAGCTTGTGCAACGCATCTTCAAAGACAAACAACAAGTATATCTCGATCGATTGAACTCATTCGGTTTGGGAAAACCACTCGGTGTTGAGTTAGAGCGCGAAGCAAAACCACGTCTCGCGAAAGAAGCAAAGTATAAGAAGAACGTATGGGATGGTTTCTCTCTCTATACAACTTCATATGGTTATGCGACCTCCTTCACGCCATTGCAGATTCTTGCATTCTACAATGCAGTAGCGAACAAAGGAACGATGGTGCGCCCGCTCTTCGTTCAAGAAATTCAAAAGAACGGCAGAACAATTGAGAAAAAATTACCTGTTGTTCTCAATAAGAAAATTTGTTCTGATGCCACCCTCAATAAGTGCATGGAGATGATGAGGGGTGTGGCTGAAGATGGCGGCACAGTTGCTACTGTATTCAAAAGCTCGCCATACAAAATCGCAGGCAAAACTGGAACCGCTCGCGTTGACTACGCGCAAGGCGCAGAAAACCTCAAGTACCGCGCATCGTTTGTTGGATTTTTCCCTGCGGAAAATCCTAAGTACTCGTGCATTGTCGTAATCCACAATCCAAAGAACGGTGCCTATTACGGCGGCGCTGTGGCTGCTCCCGTAGTGAAAGACCTAGCAGACAAGGTGTACTCTACTCGAATGGATTTCCATGAAGAAAAATCAGTAATCGATTCTGTCGCTGTTGCAAATGCACTTATTCCAATTTCTAAAAGTGGAAATTCAAAAGACCTACAAACAGTATTCTCAGCATTGAATATTCCTATGAAAGGAGATGGCACTGGAGAATATGTGCGCACCAATGCAAAGCATAAAGAAGTTGAAATTTCAAATGCTCCCGTCGAAAATGGCAAGGTGCCAAACGTAGTGGGAATGGGCCTTCAAGACGCATTGTTCTTGCTTGAAAAGCAAGGATTGAAAGTACAGATTCAAGGTGTTGGCACCGTGAAGAGACAATCTGTTCCAGCTGGCACTCCGTCGAAAAATCAGAAATATATAACCATCGAACTTTCGTGAAATTATTAAAGGACATATTATACCGTGCCCGCATTACTGATGTAATCGGATCTACAAATATTGCCATTGAGAATATCACGATGGACTCACGCGCGATGAAGCCTTTCAGCTTATTCGTTGCTGTGAGAGGCGTTACAGTTGACGGTCATGATTATATTGAGAAGGCAATTTCCAACGGCGCTGTTGCCATTGTTTGCGAAGACTTCCCTGCAGAAAAATTAGATCACATCACTTATGTGAGAGTATCAAATTCTTCAGAAGCACTTGGATATATCGCTGCTAATTATTTCGACAACCCCACCGAGAAGTTAAAAGTTATCGCAGTTACAGGCACTAACGGAAAGACTACCACTGCTACTCTCCTATTCCGCATTGCTCGTAAGCTCGGAGTAAAAGCTGGTTTGATTTCTACTGTAGTAAATAAAATTCTAGATACAGATATTCCAGCAACGCATACGACTCCTGACGCTGTGAATTTGCAAAAGCTCTTCGCAGAAATGCTTGCAGCAGGCTGCACACATTGCTTCATGGAAGCTTCTTCTCACGCGCTACACCAGCACCGCTTGACAGGAACGCATCTCGCTGCAGGATTATTTACGAATATCACCCACGATCACCTCGACTATCACGGCACATTCAATGAGTACATCAAGGCGAAGAAAATTCTCTTTGATACACTTCCTTCGAATGCATTTGCTCTCGTAAATGTAGATGAACGTCATGGTGAAATCATGTTGCAGAACTGCAAAGCAAAGCACTTGACTTATGCATTGCAATCCATTGCTACTTATAGAGCCAAGGTGATTGAAAACTCATTCGGTGGATTACATCTACATGTAGACAATCAAGAACTATATACTCGATTAATAGGCGGATTCAATGCCTACAATATTTTGGCAGTGTATGCTACTTGTGTTGAATTAGGCTTCGACAAAATCGATACGCTTACAGCATTGTCAACCATTGAAGCTCCTGAAGGACGTTTTCAATATTACACAAGCAACAACAACATCACCGCAATCGTCGATTACGCGCACACTCCAGATGCATTGAAAAATGTATTGAGCACCATCAATGACATCCGCACAGGAAATGAGAAAGTGATCACACTTGTTGGATGCGGCGGAGATCGTGACAAAACCAAGCGCCCGATCATGGCAATGATTGCAGCTGATCAAAGCGACCGCGCGATTCTCACCAGCGATAATCCACGCAGTGAAATGGCTGAAGCCATCATTGAAGATATGAAAGCAGGCCTCGATCCCATATTGATGAGAAAATCACTTTCCATCACTGATCGTCGTGAAGCTATTCGCACTGCATGTTCCCTAGCACAACCTGGCGATATCATTCTTATCGCAGGAAAAGGACACGAAAAATACCAAGAGATCAACGGAGTGAAACACCCATTCGATGATTTCCAAATAGTACTTGAAACCTTACAAAGCCAAGCCTAATAATGCTATATCATCTATTCACATATCTCGATAAGCACTACGATGTAGTGGGAGCAGGATTGTTCCAGTACATATCGTTTCGTGCTGCAATGAGCGTGATTTTATCACTGGTGATTTCTTTGATTTTCGGTAAAAGACTCATCAACTGGTTGCGCAATAAGCAAGTGGGAGAAACCATCCGCGATCTTGGCTTGGAAGGCCAAACACAAAAAGCAGGAACACCTACAATGGGTGGACTTATTATCATCGCTGCGATCATTATCCCTACAATTCTTTTCGCCGACCTTACGAATATCTACATCCTTACGATGATCATTGCTACAATCTGGTTGGGCTTTGTAGGATTCTTGGATGACTATATCAAAGTATTTAAAAAAGATAAAAAAGGACTCGCAGGTACATCTAAAATCATTGGTCAAATCGGTGTAGGTGTCATCGTTGCAAGCATGCTCTATTGGAATGATGGAGTGACGATCAAAGAAAAAATTAGTGATGCCCCTATCTCTTTCAACTCCGCGAATCAAGCTAACAATCCTGCATTGTGGGAAGAAGAGAAATCTTTGAAGACTACCATTCCTTTTGTAAAGGATAATGAATTCGATTATGCGTGGTTAGTTCCAGATAGCTGGGAATCTCCGATGACCTTATTCATCGTATTCACATTGATCGTAGTAATCATAGTTACTGCAGTCTCTAATGGCGCTAATATCACTGATGGAATCGATGGCTTAGCAACAGGGACCAGTGCGATCATTGGAGTTACGCTTGCCATCCTCGCATATGTTTCGGGTAACTACATTTTCTCCGATTACCTGAATATCATGTATATCCCACGAAGTGGTGAGCTCACCATCTTCATCGCAGCATTCGTTGGTGCTTGTGTAGGATTCTTATGGTACAACTCTTATCCAGCTCAAGTATTCATGGGCGATACAGGAAGCCTTGCATTGGGTGGTATCATCGCAACATTCGCCATTGCCATTCGCAAAGAATTATTGATTCCAGTATTGTGTGGAATTTTCTTGATCGAGAATTTATCCGTAATGATTCAGGTGTCCTATTTCAAGTACACTAAGAAAAAATATGGCGAAGGAAGACGTGTGTTTTTAATGTCTCCTCTTCACCACCATTATCAGAAAAAAGGAATGCACGAATCCAAAATCGTTTCACGATTCTGGATCATCGGTATCATGCTCGCAGTAGTAACCATCATCACCCTAAAGACTCGATGAGCAAAAGAATCGTCATATTAGGTGGTGGTGAAAGCGGCTATGGCGCAGCTATCCTTGCACAAAAGCAAGGGTACGATGTCTTCTTGTCCGATAAAGGACTTTTAAAAGACAAGTACAAGACACTTCTTATGGAAAAAAATATTCCATTCGAAGAAGGCCAGCATACCGAATCACTCATCCTTAATGCCGATGAAATTGTAAAGAGTCCTGGTATTCCAGAAAAGGCTCCATTGATTCAAGAACTCATTGCACAAGGCACGCCGATACTTTCAGAAATAGAATTTGCTGGTAGATATACCAATGCAAAAAAAATCTGCATCACCGGTTCAAACGGAAAGACCACCACAACACTTCTCACCTACCATATTTTAAAAAGTGCTGGTCTCAATGTAGGATTGGCGGGCAACGTCGGCAAGAGCTTCGCACTGCAAGTAGCAGAAAATAATTTCGATTTCTATGTTCTTGAAATCAGCAGCTTCCAATTGGACAATATGTATGATTTCAGAGCGGATATCGCGATACTCACGAACATCACGCCTGACCACTTGGATCGTTACAACTACGATTTCCAACAATATGTGAATTCAAAGTTTCGAATCATTCAAAACCAAACTTCAGAGGATGCATTCATCTACAGTTTAGATGATCCAGCGACAACGAAAGAGCTTGCCAACCGCACCATTGCGGCTCAGCAATATCCTTTCACTATCACTGAAAAGCAACTTCCACAGGGTGCCTTCACCCACCAAGACTCGTTCACCTTATTAATCAAAAATAACCCACTCATTATGAAGATCACTGAACTCGCTTTGCAAGGCAAGCACAATTTGTCCAACAGCATGGCTGCTGGAATGGCTTCTCGCATTCTCGATTTGAGAAAAGAAATCGTTCGCGAAAGCCTTGAGAATTTCGAAAACATCGAACACCGCCTTGAATTCGTTGCTCGTGTACACGGTATTACATTCATCAACGACAGCAAAGCAACAAACGTAAACTCTGCATGGTATGCCCTTGAAAGCATGGATAAGCCTGTAATCTGGGTTGCTGGTGGTACAGACAAAGGCAACGACTACAACGAATTGATGGAGCTCGTGAAAATGAAAGTTAAGGCCATCATTTGCTTGACAAAAGATAGCTCTAAAATCCGCGCTGCATTCGCTGGTGTTGTTGATACCATCATCGACACAGATAGCGCAGAACAAGCAGTTCGTGTAGCTTACGATCTAGGTAAAGACGGAGATGCAGTGCTTCTTTCACCAGCATGTGCTTCTTTCGACCTATTCGAAAACTACGAAGACCGCGGCCGCCAATTCAAAGCAGCAGTGAAATCACTTTAGTGACTAGATACTAGCTACTAGTGACTAGTAATTCGAATTGAGAATATAGAATTTAGAATTGTAATATGCAAGCCCGCATTAAAGCAATATACCAGAAACTCGAAGGAGATCGTGTCATTTGGATGGCAGCGTTCTTCCTTGGGCTGCTGTCTGTTTTAGCGGTGTTTAGCGCGATGACTACCTTGGCTGTCAAGAACGGCGGGTATGGTCAGTTCTTGAAACACATCGCCATGTTGTCAGCGGGTTTCGGTATGATGTACATTGTACATAAACGTCGATTCAAATTCTTTTTAAATAAATCTGCGTACTTCTATTTGATAGCTGCAGCGCTGCTAGTGATCACCATCTTCTTCGGCACCAACATCAATAATGCCGGTCGTTGGATACGCATTCCAGGAATTGGAATTAGTTTTCAATCGAGCGACATTGCGAAAATTGCCTTGATAGTCTTCACTGCAAGTTGGCTTCATAAGCGAAGAGAGAAACTCGATGATTTCAACGGCACCATTACACCGCTTTTGGGATTCATCGGATTGATTTGTTTATTGATTCTTCCATCCAACTTTTCGACGGCCGCTATGCTCGCCCTCGTATGTTTCGTGCTCATGTATATCGCTGGTGTGCCGTGGCGCCACCTCTTCAAAATAATAGGCTTCGGAGTGGGTTTTCTAGTGCTTATTATTATGCTTGGAGAGTTTGGTCCTAAAGGAGTATTGCCGCGTTATGACACTTGGAAAAATCGTATTCTCAATAAAGTAGACGCCGACAGCGAAGGCAATTATCAATCGAATCTCGCACAATACGCCATCTATCAAGGCGGCGTAATTCCGAAAGGTCCGGGAACAAGTACGACAAGAAATTTTCTACCTCACCCTTATTCCGATATGGTCTATGCCTTCGTAATCGAAGAATATGGATCCATTTTAGGAGGGGCTGGTCTTCTACTTATTTATATCATTTTATTCTTCCGCACCGTTCGATTTACATCAAAGTGCGATCATCAATTTGGGCGGCTTGTGGCCATAGGTCTCTCACTGCTCTTAGTTGTTCAAGCCCTCATCAATATGGGCGTATCAGTGAATTTATTCCCGACCACAGGGCAGCCATTGCCGTTGGTGAGCTTAGGGGGGACAAGTACCATACTAACTTGCATCAGTATTGGTATAATTCTCTCCGTTAGTCGCAGCGTTTACAATCCAGAGGCATACCTTGCCTCTCCTGCCGTCGATGAAGAAATAGATGAAGAAATCCTGATCGAAGAAACGAATGAACCGAACGTTCATTCGGCAGAAAGCAAAACCAATCAATTCACATCCGTCTAATGGCTTTGAAGGTGATCATATCTGGAGGTGGCACAGGAGGACATATTTTCCCCGCCATCGCTATCGCTAATGCAATTAAAAAACAACATCCCGATGCAGCTATCCTCTTTGTAGGAGCTGAAGGCCGCATGGAGATGGAGAAAGTACCGCAAGCTGGATATGAAATCATTGGATTGCCAATCATGGGAATTCAACGAAGACTGACGCTGCAAAACCTCAAAGTACCCTTTAAGGTGATTGCAAGCCTTTTAAAGGCCCGTAAAATCATCAAGACCTTCCGTCCCGACATTGCAATTGGAGTCGGAGGATACGCCAGCGGACCGCTTCTACGCATGGCTTCTATGTGTGGTGTAAAGACATTGATTCAAGAGCAAAACTCCTACCCGGGAGTCACCAATAAAATATTAGCGAAAAAAGCCGAGCGCATTTGTGTTGCTTATCCGCACCTCGATAAATTTTTTCCTGCGGAAAAAATTATCCTTACTGGAAATCCCGTGCGCTCCGATGTTTGGCAGATTGAAGGCAAAAAAGAAAAAGCCATTCAACATTTTCAACTTGATCCCACGCGTCCAGTATTATTAGTGATTGGAGGAAGTCTCGGTGCACGTACCATCAATCAAGCAATTGACAAAGATGCAATGGCGCTAGTAGAAGCAGGATTCCAAATCGTGTGGCAAACTGGTAAGAACTATTCTGCATCAACGAAGCATGAACATGTGCACGTACATACTTTCATTAAAGAAATGGACTTAGCCTATGCGGCGGCGGATATTATTATCAGCAGAGCCGGTGCAATGTCTATTTCAGAATTATGCCTGGTGAAAAAGCCAACCATCCTAG
>JAIXWP010000102.1 GCA_027491215.1 Flavobacteriales bacterium
CCCAAACCCCAAACTCCTAACCCCAAACTCCTAACCCCATTAGGGTATGCGACATATATTACTGTATCCATCCAAATTCTACTATTTTTAGCGCATGAAAAAATCTTTACTTGCATTCTCTCTTCTCATTAGCTCTTATTCATATGCACAATTCCCTTGTGTGGATGGTCTTGCGGCGGGTGTCTATCCTTGTGATCATGTTGAACTTGCAAAGTTTATGACTCTTGCAGAAGTGGGAGCAGCTGGCAACACCAATGATGTCTGGGGCTGGGTGAGTCCAAATACAGGTAAAGAATATGCACTTCTAGGTGTAAATAATGGTACATCATTCATAGATGTAACTGATCCAGGGAACCCTGTTTACTTAGGACTTCTCCCTACACATACCATTGCTAGCCTTTGGAGAGATCTTGAGTCACTCGGTAACTATTGCTACATCGGGAGTGAGGCTCCAGGACATGGTCTTCAAATTTTCGACCTTCTACAATTAGATGATGTGACCAATCCCCCGGTGCTTTTTGATGAAACTGCGCACTATGATGGATTCGGAAATTCACACACCATAAATATCGATCCAGTATCGGGATACTTATACGCGATGGGCACTAACACTTTTAGTGGAGGACTTCACATCGTTGATATTAACGACCCACTCAATCCAACCATCGCTGGAGGCTTCAGTCAAGACGGATATACTCATGATGGATATGCGATTTCCTATAACGGCCCTGATGAAGACTGGGTTGGAAAAGAAGTAGTAGTAGCTTGCAATGCGGATGCATTAACTATTGTGGATGTTAATGACAAAACCGATTGTCAAATGATCAGCACATTGGACTATTCAGAGCTTGGATATGTTCACCAAGGTTGGTTTACCAAAGACTTCAAATACTTTTTACTAGATGATGAATTAGATGAGCAGGATTTCACAGTGAACACTAGAACACATATGTTCAACGTGCAAGATCTCGACAACCCTGTTTACATGGGCTACTATCAAGGCGAGAGCACTTCAATTGATCACAATTTGTACATCAAAGATCAATTCGTCTTTGAAAGTAACTACCGTTCTGGTGTGCGTATCCTAGATGCTAGTCGTACTTCACAAAGCATTTTAAATGAAATAGGATATTTCGATTTATTTCCTAATAATGATTTCGCGCAGTTTAGCGGTACTTGGAGCAACTACCCTTACTTGCCCAGCGGTATCGTACTTGCTACTTCTATGTATGATGGTTTCTTTATTTTAAAGCCACACCTCGTAGACCTTCCAGCTAGTGTACCCGTGCAATGCGATACACAATTGAATACTTTCCAAATCACCATCAATGCTGATTTACAATTCCCATTAACGATCAGTGCTGCAAATGTCCCAGAGGCTTGGACTGCATCGGGGCCTGTCATTAACGGACCTGGTACTTATGATATCGTTTTAGATGGCGGATGGGATGCTTATGAAAATGCTACTCTCGTTCTTTCGACAAACTTCGGCAGCACCTATGAATTCCAATTCTCGACCGATTTGTGTGAAAACAATGTCAATGAATTAACCGAAAACAATTCCTTAATTGTATTCCCAAACCCGGCAAATGAACGTGTCTTTATTGATTCGAAAGTGTTGGGTGGACAAATTGAGATTTTTGACATGACCGGTAGAATGGTTGATTCTACTCGTATTACAAGTGCTCGCACAGAAATTAATACTACAAAATACTCTTCTGGACTCTATATTATAAAGGCAAATAATCAGTCGATTTTATTCGAAAAATTGTAACCGAGCCTTTTAATATAGATGGTAGGGTAAGCTATTTTTTATTTATATTTGATTGACCCTTAGGGTATTTTGAAACCAAAAAATCTTAGCCTCACCTATGAAGAAAAGTTCTCTACTTCTTTTCGTCATTGCTATTGTTGTAGGTATTGTCGCTTGTAAAAAAGACGATGAAGAAACTCCTATAACACCCGTTCCGGAAACACCTTCTACTGCAGTCAGCTTTGATTTGTCCCTTGTCCCCTATCCAACACTGGCGGACTACAAATTCTTTGTGGGAACGATGTCGAATTTAGACCCAAACGAAGATGTGTTACCATATGATGTAATCACTCCTCTTTTTTCTGATTATGCGAAAAAGAAGCGATTCATTTGGATGCCGGAAGGCACTAAGGCGACATATAACAGCGATCACACTGTACTAGAATTTCCAGAGGGAACAGTAATGATTAAAAATTTCTACTACGATCATGTGCAGCCATCAGATTCTCGTAAGATCATAGAAACGCGCCTCATTTATAAGAAAAATGGTGAATGGAAATTCGCGGACTACATCTGGAACGACGAACAAACTGAAGCAACATATAGTCTTCAAGGCTCCACTAAAAGTATTGAATGGTTAGATGAAAACGGAAATGCTAAGTCTGTAAACTACCGCATCCCTAGCGAAGTAGAATGTTTTACCTGTCATAAAACAAACAACATTGCTACTCCAATCGGACCAAAGCCACAAAATCTCAACAAGAACTTGGCTTACGCAGATGGTTCAATGAATCAACTTTCAAAGTGGATTCAAGTTGGTTATCTAGAAAACAATCTTCCGGGCACAATCAATACAGTTGTTGATTGGACCGATGAGACGCAGTCTTTAGAGAATCGCGTGCGCGCTTATGTTGATATGAATTGCGCGCATTGCCACAAAGAAGGAAGTCACTGTGACTATCGTCCACTTCGACTTGCTTACAATGAGACTTTGAACCCTGTGAATCTAGGTGTATGTGTTGATCCACAAGAAGAAGTAAACTCAACACTGACCCACATCATCGCACGCGGCAACGTGAATCGATCTGTGATGTCATATCGCTTGAATACAACCGAGCCACAATTCAGAATGCCGCTTTTAGGAAGAAGCCTTGTTCATGAAGAAGCGGTTCAACTATTAAATGCATATATCAGTTCTTTATCACCAGCATGTCCATAAAACCAACTTCACATTATGAAAAAAATCTACTCACTACTCATGCTCTCCATTTGCTCTGTTGGAGCGATGGCGCAGCTCACTTGCGATGAGGCGCAAGTTGTAACACTCGGTGCAACGAACGTTGCTGGAGTAACAGGCACTCAGCTACCAAGCACTTTTTGTGTTGGCGGCATTGGTAATGCAGATGCCGCAATGTGGTATTCATTTACACCCTCAGCTGACATGGGAATCACAGTCAGCTCTGCTATAAGTGCAATTGATACACGTATGCACATCTACACTGGAATTTGTGAAAACCTACAATGCGTAGGCGGAGATGATGATTCTGGCCCTGGATATTCTTCTATTGCTACCATCAACGTTACAGCTGGAACGCAATATTTCATTGTATGGGACAACTACTGGACTGGCAATGGATTCACTTTCAACATCACAGAAACTGTATTTGTGGAGCAATTAGTGAATTTCACAACAATGAATGGCGGCACAAGTGCCATGGCCGTTCTAGATATGAATGGTGACCATTTAGATGATCTTGTTGGCACGTCTGGAGATAATTTGAATATCGGATATCAGCAAACGGATGGTTCATTTACAAATACTAACGTTGCTATTTCTGGTGGCGTTCAACACAGCCCATCATGGAGTATTTGTGGTGGTGATTTAGATGGCAATGGACGCAATGACCTATTGTTCGCTGGTGGTGGTGGAGCGAGCTTTATCTGGGCGAACACAGATGGAACAGCATACAATGAAACAAGTGATAACAACTATATTTTCTGTCAACGATCCAATCTTGTCGACATCAACATGGATGGACAACTAGATGCTTTTGTGTGTCATGACATTGCACCAAACGTTTGGTATATTAATAATGGAACACAAAACTTCGAACACAATCAAGGTGGATTAGGAGATACACCGGACGGAGGAAATTATGGTTCTGTTTGGATTGACTATGACAACGACTGCGACATGGACATGTTTATCGCTAAATGCCGCGGTGGACAAGGTCCTGCGAACATCAATCAAATGCACCGTAATAATGGTGATGGAACATATACAGAAGTGGGCGAAGAAATTGGACTTGCTGACGATGTACAAACATGGTCGTCTGCATGGGCAGACTTCGATAATGATGGAGACATGGATGTGGTAGTCGGAGCAAGTTCATCTATCAATGGTAATCACAAAGTAATGCGCAACAATGGAGATGGAACATTTACCGATATCACTGCTGGTTCAGGTTTCGACACCTTCCCAAGCAATGGAATCGAATGGGCTCCTGCAGACTTCAATAATGATGGACTTGTAGATGTGATTGGAGCAGGTAATACAATTATGGTTAATCTAGGAGATTTCACCTTTGGACAAAATGCGGTAACATTTGGTGTAGGTCCAATGGGAGACTTGAACAATGACGGTTTTATTGACGTTGTTTCTGGCTCTACTATCCACCTTGGAGTACCAAATGACAACAACTATCTTGTCATTAACACTATCGGAACAGAAAGCAATAAGAATGGTATCGGCGCTCGTATTACTGTCGAGTCACCAAGCTTTACACAAATTCGAGATGTGAGAAGCGGCGAAGGATTTAGATATATGAGCACCTTGAATACTCACTTTGGTTTGGGTACGGATGAGGCTATTACTAAAGTTACAGTTTGTTGGCCTTCAGGAATCACAGATGAAATATTGAATCCTAACATCAACGAAACGTTGGTAATTACAGAAGGATCAACTATTTCAAATGTGGCAGAAAATGCTCAAACAAAATTGAACATTTATCCAAACCCTGCTACGGATAGATTGACAATCGCAGGAAATGAATGGACGAAAGCAAACGTAACAGTTACTGATCTATCTGGAAAAACAGTTTTGAATACAACATTAATCCAGAATGAATTGAATATTGAAGCGCTAGAAAGTGGTTTCTACATTATCCGTTTAGAACTAAACGGTAATCACTCTGAGCAGAAGTTTGTCAAGAAATAAGCACTGTTTATCTATAAAGAAAAACGCTCCCAATGGGAGCGTTTTTTTTTTATAATTCAATTTGATCTGTGCGATGAACGATGTCTCTGACCACATCATCTAACTTATGAGCTTCCTCAAGCATACCAGCTAGATATTGCTCTCGCTCCTCTTCGCTAATTTCAGACTTGTAATCTCTCATCTGTTCAATTAAACCCATTATAGTTGCCAATGGACCTCGCAACTCGTGAGACTCCTTCCATGCTATTTCACGAAGAAGTTTATTCTGTCTGATTAGTTTTAATTCGTAGCGTTTGCGTTTATCGACATTTCGAAGCGAAATAGCAACTCCAACTAGACTTCCCTTTTCGTCGAAAACGGGGTAGTATAAATAGCTTAGCCAAAGCTCTATATCTCTAATTCGATATAGCGCTTCACCCTTTACGACTTGCTCGTCCAAACATTTTGCAAAACACTCAAAGAAAAGTTGGCGCTGATCGGCCACTACAAAATCCAAGACATGCCTATTGTCAGATAATTCCTTACCGAAATACTCCCGAATCATATGAGCCGCCACACGATTGTACTCGAGTACCTTATAGTTGCGGTCTACCAAAAAATACATATCGAAGGTGCTATTCAATATACTTCTCAACCTACTCTTAACGTCATCTAACTTAATCTGTGTAGTGGTTTCATCAGTAATGTCATAACCAACACCAAGAATAGCATTTGGTGTTCCGTTTTCATTCTGAATCAAAGAAAATTGCCATTTGGTCCAATAAAAGTTCCCCTTGTTATCCAATGGTTTTCTAATATTAACTTCAATAACACGACTCGGGTTCGAAACACAATCTTCGGCAGCTTTGACACAAACAGGGATATCTTCAGAATAAACAGAATCCGTCATAGGAGTTCCAATGAAATCCTCTTTCAGAAACGAAAAGCGTGTTTTAAATAGATTATTCACACAGGAATAATTTCCCTGCATATCAACTGCGATAGCATAGAATGAGGGAGAATCATGCAGCCAAGGAGGGAGGTTCATGAGCTTAATGTCAAGTATAGTTATAACGAATATAAACGA
>JAIXWP010000045.1 GCA_027491215.1 Flavobacteriales bacterium
ATTTTGTGGAGAATGTTGACTCACTTTCCCACCGAGATTCCCAATTGTTTTCTTGCGAGTATTCTTTTCTGCTGTGCTGATTGTCGGTCCATTGCTCTTCATCTGAAAAGCTTCGGAGTGAATCGAAAAGTTGTTGAATAATCTCTATTTCGATTTTTACTTTGGGCTTAAATAATAGAACGGGTAAGGTCCAATGAATTATTCCCACGAGCATTATTACGATTAAAAAGAGGACAACGCCTTTTCTTTCTCTCTTGGAAAAAGAGAAAAGATCTTTTAGTTCTTCACGTTTCATAGCACAAAGCTATGTCACAAGAACCTGCATAATTCGTATATTCTATTCGTGTTTATACCTTGGCACGCAGATCAATCCAGTAAGCCTTTAGGTCTCTCTTAACCTCTCCACTCATGATAAGAAGTCCGATGACGTTTGGAAAGGCCATTCCTAGAATCATCATGTCTGAGAAGTCCATCACAGCTCCTTTTCCGCTGCTTGTTCCCACAATGGTGCAAAGTAAGAAAATGACTTTGTATATCATTTGAGCTCTCGGCGTTTCTCCAACCAAGTATGCCCAAGATTTCATACCGTAATATGACCAAGAAATCATAGTACTAAATGCAAAAAGGAAAATTGCAATTGTAAGAACAATATCAAACCAGCTAAATTGAGACTTGAATGCAGCAGTAGTCAATGCAACACCATCGAGACCTTGCGGATTTTGCGCATACCCTGTGAAAATCAAAACTAATGCTGTCATGGTACAAATGACTACCGTATCAATGAAAGGTTCGAGCAAGGACACAATTCCTTCACTAATTGGTTTGTTTGTTTTTGAAGCGCTGTGAGCAATCGATGCGCTACCTACTCCAGCTTCATTACTGAATGCAGCTCTGCGGAAACCCATGATCATTACCCCAAGAAATCCTCCCTTTGCAGCGTCCGCATTAAATGCGCCGTTGAAAATATCCGCAAAAGCTTGCCCAATAAAATTATAATTCATGCCTATGATTAATAGAGCAGACCCGACATAGAGCAGAATCATCAAGGGAACAATTTTGTCAGTGACTTTTGCAATGCTCTTTATTCCACCGATAATAACTAAACCCGTCATCAAAGCCAATCCAATTCCAACTGCAATACTGTGATTGGAAAGAGCTGGAATTACGCTCGAAAGCTGAGAAAATGTTTGATTGGCCTGGTACATGTTTCCTCCACCAATCGATCCACCGACGCAGAGTATTGCAAATGTGAAAGCCAATACTTTTCCGAATTTTCCCATTCCTCTTATTGCAAGGCCTTTTGATAAATAGTACATCGGACCTCCGCTTACTTCGCCTTTTTCATTGATGTTGCGATACTTTACACCAAGCGTACACTCAACGAATTTACTAGACATACCCAGCAATCCGGCAACAATCATCCAAAAGGTAGCTCCAGGCCCACCTACAGCCATTGCAGTGGCAACTCCGGCAATATTTCCCATACCAACTGTTCCCGATAGTGCAGTTGCAAGCGCCTGAAAATGGCTTACTTCTCCTTTGTCTTCAGGGTTATCAAATTTTCCTCGTGCAAGTTGTATCGCATGTTTGAAGCCTCTTAGGTTGATGAATCCCATTCTAAATGTGAAGAAGATCGCTCCAAGAATAAGCCACACAACTACTAAAGGCATGCTGATGGTCTTGTAATCACCGTTCGGATGTAAGACGAATTTTCCATGCTCATCCTGAATTCTTGGATCATACATTCCCAAGGCGGCAAAGGGATCTGAAAAGAGAACCAGACTGACTGCATCAACGAATGGCGTGAAAATCGCGTTGACTTTTTCTTGGCCACTGAGCGAGGGGATAGTGAAGACAGCTTGCTGCTCGTTTCCACTTCCATCAGATATTAGGACGGAATATTCCTTTCCTTCCTCAAGTCCACTGCTCTCAATACTCCCAAGTGTTGTCTCTTGCTTGCTCCATTTAATAGTGTACTGCGAGTTATCTGATCCAGCATGGGATGTCCCCCAAATAATTTTAGCTGTTCCATCCTTAATTTCAGGGGTTGGATTCGCTGTTTCAATCGTAAAATTGATATTATCAGAGGCGTGAGCATTTGAAATGCAGACCATTACTATTACACCGAGTAAAAAAAGACGTTTTCTCATGGCGGCAAATTAAGTCATTGAGGGTCCATTGTGTATATCGTGTGGATATTCTGTTAATTGTTATTACTTTCTATCATCGCATCTTTGCGCTGTTATGGCAGAGAATTTCATTGTTTCAGCACGAAAGTATCGTCCGGATACATGGGAGTCGGTGGTAGGGCAAAAGCACATTACCGCTACTCTCCAGAATGCTATTGCCAATAACCAAATCGCTCAAGCTTATTTATTTACAGGACCTAGAGGAGTGGGTAAAACTACTTGTGCCCGCATTTTCGCAAAGGCCGTAAATGGAATGTTGAGCGAGAATATTCAAGATCTTCAGTTCAGTATTTTCGAACTCGATGCCGCTTCTAATAACTCGGTAGAGGATATTAGAACGATTGTAGATTCTGTAAGAATACCTCCTCAAGTTGGAAAATACAAAGTTTATATCATAGATGAGGTGCACATGCTGTCATCTGCGGCTTTCAATGCTTTTTTGAAAACATTGGAGGAGCCACCAGCACATGCTATTTTCATTCTTGCGACCACTGAAAAACACAAGATTCTCCCAACTATCTTGAGCCGTTGTCAAATTTTTGATTTTAATAGAATTAAAGTCAAGGATATGACGGAGCACTTGGCTTACATTGCTTCAAAAGAAGGAATTACAGCCGAGCCTGATGCTTTGCACGTGATTGCACAAAAGGCAGATGGAGCAATGCGTGACGCATTGTCTATTTTCGACCAAGTGGTGGCTTTCTGCGGAAGAAACTTGACCTACCAAGATGTAATTCAGAACTTAAATGTTCTCGACTACGAATACTATTTTAAACTCACAGATTTCATCATCAAGGAGGACATTCCTTCTGCGTTGATGTTATTCAATGATGTTTTGAACAAAGGATTTGATGGACACCATTTCATTACTGGACTAGGTGCACATTTCAGAAATCTTCTTGTTTGCAAAGACCCTATCACGCTCCAACTATTGGAAGTGAGTGAAAATGTTGCTGCTAAATATGGCGAGCAAGCGCAGGCTGCGGACCTCCGTCTTTTAATTAAGGCAATGGATCTTGTCAATGAGTGCGACGGTCAGTATAGGATGAGTAAACATCCTAGGCTGCTGGTAGAACTTACTATCATGCAAGCTTGCAGCATTCTCTACAATCAAAGAGAAGGCGAAAAAAAAAATTGAAAATTAAACCGTTTAGAAGTTCTCCGTCCCCAATAACTTCTAGCGTTCCTCCTGTAAGCACTGTAAAACCAGCTACTACAGAAACTCCGGCTATGGTGGTGCAAAATGCCATCTCTCAGCCTAGCATTAAACCTTCAGCAGAAAACAGATCGAAAATATTTAGTAGTCCTGATTTTATTTCGATAAAAACAATCACTTCCAATGCCGCAAAAGAGGCGAGAGGTGAAGGTAAATCAGAGGATACTGCGGTTGAGGATACTGCTCCAACAAGAGACTTCACACTTTCGGAGTTACAGGAAGCATGGATGAGATTTGCTGATACTCGCTTGAGTTCAAATATGCAGGTTCAGATGGCTTTTAAAGTTGCCTCACTTGAAATGGTGGATCATTTGAAAATTCGTGTGGCATTCCCGAGTGAAACACAGCAGATGTATTTCAATGATCATCGAAATTCACTTGCAGAATATTTAAGGATAGAGCACCAGATCTCAGGTATTGTTTATGAGCTAGATACTTTAAAACACACTGAGATTAGGCTTTCTACAATGTCTGATAAAGAAAAATTTGAGGCCATGCGCGACCGCAACCCTGCGCTAGAAGAGCTTCGTAAGAAATTTAATTTGCAAGTAGATTTTTAAAGCTTCGCGAACTCTAAAATACTTTGAGCAAAAGCTTCCCAGCTCAATGCATCTTTCTTTTTTCGTATTTCTAACTTCCAATTTTCTGCTGGTAGTTGATAGAAATTTTGAACTGAGTTTGCAATTAAATTTGATTCTGGTTTGTCGATAATTAAGCCTGTTTTTCCATGCTCAATAATCTCTTTTAATCCACCAACATCTGTTGCGATGATAGGGATTTCAAAATGATATGCAATGGCTGAAATTCCGCTCTGAGTGGCGCTTTTATAAGGCAGCACTACCACGTCTGAAGCACCAAAAAATAGAGGTACTTCAAAATCATCAATGTATCTTACAAAAGGAAAGCAATTAGCTTTATTCGGCAATGCTTCTATTTGATTTTGGTACTCCTCAAATGAGCCATAGCTCTCACCAGCAATTACCAATTGATAAGAATCGTCTAATTGTTTGAATGCCTCAATCAATAGATCAAGGCCTTTATAATCCCGAATAAACCCAAAGAACAAGAGTGTCTTTTTATCCGGATGTAAACCCAATTTTTTGCGAGCCTCTTGTGTGGGAACGATTGCTCCAAAATGATCATATAACGGATGCTCCTTAAGCAAGACCTGAGCGTCAGGTCGGATCGAAAGGATATCATTTTTTACTGAATCGCTCATGGCCACAAATTTGTGATTGCGGTTCATGAAATAACGAGCAAAGGCTTTATCAAAAAACTTCTTTTCGTGCGGTATCGCATTATCGACTACCGTCATCACTGTCGTATGCTTAGACTTTACAGAGCCGGCTACATAGCCCAGGCTAGGCGCCATATAGGACATCCAATATTTCATCAATAGCACATCGGGCTGCGTCTTTTTTATGGCTTGTGCTGTATGATACCATGATATTGGATTGATGGTATCTAACATACGCACACTTGCGATGGGATCAGCAATATCTGCTTCTGTGACTAACTGTGTTTTTCCAGGAAATAAAAAATCAGGATACTGTCTGGTGAATGTATAAGCAGTCACCAAGTGATCCTTTTCTATCGCACGATACAAATTGGCATTGAACTGTGCAATACCGCCTCTATAAGGGTAGAAAGTACTTAGATAGGCAATATTCATGCGTCAGCCCATTTTTTGATTTCATTGAAAACTTGCGCTACCGAGAGATCCTTCATGCAATGTTTTTCACGACTGCAAGTGTTTCCGTAATAGCAATCACAACCAGTAGATGGTTCAATGATCGATCCTTGGCCGTATAATTCAAATTCATATTTATTGAAAATGTTATTGAATAATACCATCTTCTTATTCAAACCAAGCGCAATATGCATCATCATGCTCACAGCAGTCACAATCACATCGCAATGACTCACTAGTGCAATAAACTCATCAAGTTGAAAGTGTCCTGGGTAGAAACATCCCGTGGCTTGAACGTAATAAGAATTTACATCATCCTCATCTTTACCACCAAGAACAATCGGATAGTAGCCATCATTCTGAAGTTGCTTGATAAGCTCAATCCAATTTTCTTGAGGCCATAATCTTGTTTGCCAACGAACCCCGCATCCTGTATTCAAACCAATGATTTTTTTACCATTGGCTTCTTCGCGAATAGAATTCCATTTCTTCGCAAGGTTTTGATTGTAGTTGAGTTTGTATGGCTCTCCTTGAAAATCCAAGTGACAGATTTCAAAAATTTCTTCTAAGTAGTTTTTAGTATTTGTCTTTGAAATATTGTCGAATAATCCCGTAACCAACTTATGCTCTGCGGCAGGTGTTGCGGCTTCGATGTGATTGTTTTTCCATGTAAAACCGAACTTTCGTTCGCTTTCTACTTCGGCCAATAAAGCACAAGCTTCTACTTCTTTATCCAAGTTGATTGCAATGTCATATTTGTATTGCTTGATTTTATAGATAGATAAAAAATCTGGGGTATAAATCTCATCTACCAAATCTTTCGGAAGCACTGCTGGGCTTTGAGTGATCCAACTGATGTGGCAGTTTGGATATTCTTTTCTGAATCTCGTTAAAAGTGGTGTAGTGCGAATAACATCGCCAATAGCACCAAGCTTAATGATTAAAATTCTAGTTTGAATCGGCGCATATTCAGTGCAAGTGGAGCAAACTTGGTTACTTGTTTTATTTGGTTTGCAAGGAATTCCACCTCGGAAAAAACGACAATCGTACTTAATTGATCCATATTCACTCATGTTGGCGAAAATAATAGGGAAGTGGTGAACTTTCCAATTAGTTATAAGTTTGAAACTGTGAATTTTGAACTATGAGATACATCATCACTTTACTCGTCAGTGTATTAATCGCTGTTTCTGCGGCGGCCCAATCAGGAAGAATTTCTGGAAAAGTAGTAGATAAGGAAACCAACGAGTCTCTTCCTTTTGCCTCTGTGGTTATCCAAGGAACCACAACAGGAGCATTGACGGATGACAATGGAGATTTTGCAATAGAAAATTTGAAGCCAGGACTTTATAATCTCCAAGCTTCTTTTATCAACTATAAGCAACAAGTAATATTTGAAATAGAGGTGACCAATGACCGTCCTGCAGAGGTGTTTATCAAAATGGAGCCTGCTGTTACAGACACTAAAGTGATCAACATTATTGGCTCAACGCTTTCAAATAAGGAAGAATCTCCCATATCAGCACGAACTATAGGTACAAATGAGATCAAACGAAACCCTGGAGGAAACCGTGATATTTCTCGTGCTATTCGATCTCTCCCTGGTGTTGCTGCAATTCCTAGTTTCAGAAATGATATTGTAATAAGAGGGGGTGCTGCGAATGAAAACAGATTTTATATTGACGGAATTGAAATCCCTAATATCAACCACTTCGCTACACAAGGAGCAAGCGGAGGTCCTGTAGGTCTTATTAATGTTGACTTGATCCGTGAAGTGGAATTCTATTCAGGTGCGTTTCCATCTGCTCGAGGCAATGCATTGAGCAGTGTGTTGGAGTTCGAATTCAAAGAGGCACGAAAAGATAAATATACAGCAAACTTCGTGGTCGGAAGTTCTGATATAGGAGTCACTGTTGAAGGGCCTACTGGAGATAAATCAGGCCTGATTATTTCCGCTCGCAGAAGCTATTTGCAAGGTCTGTTTTCGATTTTGGGATTGCCGTTCTTGCCTACTTATAATGACTTCAACTTAAAGTGGAAGTATAACATCAATGAGAAAAATCAATTTACTGTAATTGCTCTTGGCGCGCTCGACCAATTTGTTCTCAATACCAAATTGGTTTCGGATACCACAAGCGAAGATTTTCTTTCTAATAAATACCTTATCGATAATTTACCGATTAATAATCAGTGGAATTATACAGTGGGTACAAAGTGGGATCATTTCGGAGAAAAGGGAAGAACCTCATTTTTCTTAAGCAGAAACATGCTCAATAATGGTGCTTACAAATATCCCGGCAATGATGAGTCTCTCACTAGAATACTTGATTATTCTAGTACTGAAGCAGAGAATAAATTCCGTTTAGAACATAAAAGAACTTTTGCAAACGATCTAAAAGTATTGATTGGCGCAGGAGGAGAATACGCAAAGTACAGATTGGAAAATGATGCATTCTTCTTTAACAATGCGTTTGATACAACAATCAGAGTGAGCGAACGCTCTGGACTAGATCTTTGGAAGTATAGTGGATTCGTTCAAGCAAGTAAAGCTATCTTTAATAATTCAGTAGTTCTTTCAGGTGGTATAAGAATGGATGGGAATCTATTCAATACAACCATGTCTAACCCATTGGAACAACTTTCTCCTCGCATCTCTTTGAAGTACAGATTGAAGAATGGATGGAGCTTAAATGCGAACACAGGGATTTACAATCAATTACCTGCATATACTATTCTTGGCAATATTCGCAATGGTGTGCTTCAAAATAAAGATGCACGTTACATTACTAATTCGCAAGTTGTTGCAGGATTGGAATATGATTGGAGTGCTCGTAACTCCCTTATCACCCTTGAAGCTTTCAGCAAACAATATAAAAACTATCCAATCAGCGTAGCAAAAGGTGTTAGCCTTGCTAATCTCGGTGCGGATTTCGGAGTGATTGGAAATGAGGATGTAATTTTCTCTGGACTAGGAAGAGCTTACGGATTGGAGTTTCTTTTCCAACAAAGATTCTTTGCTGGTTGGTATGGAATTTTCAGCTATACATTTGTTAGAAGTGAGTTCACTGGGGCTGATCAAAAATACAATCCATCTAGCTGGGATAGCCGACACCTTGTGAGTGTGACTGGTGGTCGAAAGTTTGGTAAAGATTGGGAAATTGGAGGTCGATTCCAATTTAGTGGAGGATTACCTTATACACCAGACAATGTCGCATCTTCTTTGCTGATTGCCAATTGGGATAACTTCGGTGCAGCACAAACAGATTGGTCTCAAATTAATTCGAAAAGAATCAACGCATTTCATCAACTCGATGTCAGAGTCGATAAGAAATATTTCTTCCAAAAATGGTCACTCAATCTATTCTTAGATATTCAAAATATTTATGGTTTTGAAGCATTGTTGAAGCCAATCCTAGATGTAAAGCGTGACACACAAGGCAATCCAGTGGTGGATCCAAATGACCCAACACGTTATCAAGCTCAATTCTTGGATAACACCAATGGAACAATTCTTCCATCGATTGGAATCATCATTGAGTTGTAACTTTGCTAAATGCGAGTAGATAAATATTTGTGGTGTATTCGTGTTTTCAAAACTAGAACGCTAGCAGCTACCAACTGCAAAGCAGAAAAGATTTGGATCAACGGAGAACTTGTAAAAGCCTCACGCGAAGTAAAGGTTGGTGATGTAGTAAAAGTGAGGAAAGGCCCTATTCATTTCAGCTTTCAAGTAATCGCATTTCCTACAAGCAGAATAGGAGCCAAGCTTGTAATGACATATACTAAAGATGTCACTGATCCTATTGAGCTCGAAAAGATGGAGCGTATTCGATTGCAAAATCAAGTGGATCGACCCAGAGGCCTTGGTCGTCCAACCAAGCGCGACAGAAGAGACCTGGACAGCTTTTTCGATTATGATGAAAATGACGAACTATGGACGTCCGAATAATATCCTCATTGCAGACACGCGACCTACGCTTTCGTGTTCTTTGGCCTCACAAAGAATCTATAGATCACTGTTTCATTGATATCGATGATCGCGAAGATGCATTTCACCTCGCGACTTTTGATGGAGATCGAATAGTAAGTGTAGGTTCATTTTTTCAAATGCCAACAGATAAAATCGATTCAAGAAGTTTTTACCGATTGCGAGCTATGGCTACCGATCCAGAATACCGTGGTAAAGGGACTGGACGATTGCTTATTGAAAAAGCCAAGCAAATTTTACAAGAAAAAAATATCGATTTTCTTTGGTGCGATGCGAGAGTCGTGGCTACGGGATTCTACAGCAGTCTCGGTTTTCAAATGCTTCCTGAGCCATATGAAATTCCTATTATAGGAACTCATTATTTCATGTGGTTACCATTGGACGTATAAGGTCTTTTAAAGATGGACTTTTGGAAAAGATGGCACCCCAAAGTCCTAGATGAAGTCCAACACAGCTACATATTGGTGCTTACTATGATTTCCAATCGAAACTCCTGCTTTTGAATAGGATGGTGAAAGCACAATTTTTCGGTGTCCTAAACTAGTCACTTGGTAATCGACTAATAGTCTTTTTACGATTTCTCTTCCTTCTTGAAAGCCATAATCGCAGCACTCTGCAAAATATCCGCCAGTACATTTTTTTCTTCCATGACCAACTTTACCAGTAGGACCTTGCTCTTCGGCAAAACATTTTGCAAGTTCGTACATACTATTATCAAAAGTGATTACTCCAACAGGCTTCATCTTTTTCATAGTTTGAATGAGTGATCGTTCAAACGTATTGAGCTTATTACTTTTCTGTTCTTCAAATAGTTCAATTGCTATATAATCTTTTGGGAAAAGTCGAGCTAAGTTCATGTAGAGAAAAATGTTTTTTTCTTCATCAGTTAATCGTTCTTCATTTCGATTAACATCGGCTGCTGCAATTTGCTCTTTCGTCCATTCTTTTTTTTGAGAAAAAATAGTGGTGGAACACAATAAAAAACAGAGTATAATGGGCCATTTCATGCACTTTCAACATTCATTTTAGAAAAATATTGTGAATGAATATGAAATATTGTTTGATGCAGCGCACCGGTTGTATCTTGCGCCCGCAAACAAGAATTAGCTATGCCAACAATCAGCAGCAAAGCGGTGAATATGCCCGCTTCACCTATTCGCAAATTAGTACCATTTTCAGAGGCCGCAAAAAAGCAAGGACGTAAAGTCTACCACCTCAATATCGGTCAGCCTGATATTGAAACACCTGAAGTGGTAATGAATAGCATTCGTGCGACTGATTTAAAGGTAATTGAGTATAGCAACTCGGAAGGTATGGCAGCATATCGCCAAGGCCTTACGGCTTATTATAAGTCGAAGGATATCCAATTGGATGTAGCTGACATCATGATTACGACAGGCGGCTCCGAAGCGCTTGTTTTTGCTTTTATGACTTGTCTAAATCCAGGCGACGAAGTAATTATTCCAGAACCATTCTATGCAAACTACAATGGTTTTGCTGTAATGGCCGGTGTAAAAGTGGTTCCTGTGACTGCTAACATCGACAATGGTTTTGCACTTCCTCCAATTGCTGATTTTGAGAAAAAAATTACTGCAAATACAAAAGGAATTTTGATTTGTAATCCTGGAAACCCAACAGGTTATTTATATACAAAAGAGGAGTTGGAGCAATTGAGAGAGTTGGTAATCAAACACAATCTTTTCTTGTTTGCTGATGAAGTTTACAGAGAGTTTATGTATGACGGTGCTATTCCACATTCAGTTATGAATTTAGAAGGCTTAGAGCAGCACGCAGTTATGATCGATAGTATTTCGAAAAGATACAGCATGTGTGGCGCTCGAATAGGGGCAATGGTTTCCCGTAATAAGGAAGTTATGTCCGCAGCGTTGAAGTTTGCTCAAGCAAGACTTTCTCCACCAACTTTCGGACAATTAGCTGGAATTGCAGCATTAGATACCCCGCAGGAATACTTTGATGGAGTCGTAAATGAGTATGTGAAAAGAAGAGATATTTTGGTAAAAGGACTCAACAGCATTGATGGGGTAATATGTCCAAATCCACAAGGTGCATTCTATTGCATAGCCGAATTACCTATTGATGATTCGGATGCTTTTTGCCAATGGATTCTTGAAAAATTTGAATACAATAATCAAACAGTAATGATGGCACCTGCAACTGGATTCTATGCAACTCCTGGTTTAGGTAAAAATCAAGTTCGTTTGGCTTATGTGTTGAACGAAGAATCTTTGCACAATGCATTGATCTGCCTGGAACATGCTTTAAAGGCATATCCTGGCCGAACCAATTAATGCCTCTGCTTTTCAATAATTGATTTCTTTATTCTACTTAGCGCTTCTGGTGTGATACCTAAATACGAAGCTATGTGGTGTTGCGCTATGCGTAATTCAAGCTGTGGATATTTTGTAATCAACTCGGTATAGCGCTGCTCAGCACTGCGACTCATGTTAGCAATCATTCGATGTTGTAAAGCTACCAGTGCATTTTGGATTAGAATTCTGAAGCTTCGCTCTAGCTTCGGTACTGAAGCATATAGAAATTCCATTTCGCAGCGATCAAACATAAAGAGCTCTGTATCCTCTAGTGCTTCAATGGTATAGTCTGCCGGTCCTCCGGTAATGAAGCTCATCAAATCGCCCAACCACCAATCTTCAAAACCTATCTGAACCACATGTTCATGGCCTTTTTCATCTGTGTAAAAAGTTCTGGTACATCCGAAATTGATGTACCCTTGATATTGACAAACTTCTCCAGCCTTCGCGATTATCTCTTTCTTCTTGAATTTCTTGGTGATGATTTTTTTTGAAATCATTTCAAATTCATCATCACGCAATGAAATGCGCCGCTCTAAATGTTTGCGAAGATTCTGGTACATTAATGTTTCATGAGTTTGAGTGAATATACAACTTCTTTATTTTGAAGTGTAATCACATACATTCCAGACTCCCACTCATTTGTATCGAGTTGTATTTCGTTTTCAGTTCCTTTCTTCCAGATGTCCTGATAAATGACTTTTCCTAATGCATCCATTGCTTGAATAGTGTAAGACCCTCCAGCACCATTAAAGCGCATAGTGGCAGTATTGTCTACTGGATTTGGATAAACAATAGGAGCAGGAGCGCTTGATGCGATTTCTTCAGTGCTTACAAGGTTTGTATTGAAATGAAAATAGTAGTTAATTTCTTTACCAAAATCAGGATTGAATGATCTAAAGTCAGGACCATTTACACGATCTATTTTCACTTGTCCTGCACCATCGGAGTTTGCGAAAAATTCAAGTCCGTCACCGTCAGTATCTTCTATATGAAAGCGATAGCAGCCTTGGTTTAATTGAAGTGTGTCTCTGTAAAAAGTATTTGCTGCACTGAAGTTATCGCGTTGGAAAATCACATTGTCATTGATGTCGTAAAGCTTATATGAAGTTTCTTGAAAGGCATTATTAGTCTTCAAAATAATAATGATTCGATTGTCATCAAGGTTATTGTATTCAAAGATCGTCGGTCGCAAGAACTTGCTTTCAGCGTGATTATTAGCATTGTTTTCATCCCCGCTGATATCTACAATGAAGTTCATCAGTTCATCATCAGCACCAGTCCAAAGAATGGGATCACTATAGCTTAATGTTACCGCTTCCGATTCCATAAAGCCTAGGTTTCCTGTCCAGTTGTATGTTTGACTTGCTCCGCCAGCTACGCGATACGTAAGAGTTAATGCGGTAAGAGGTTGTGATCCTTTGTTTCTAATTACGACCATGGGCTCATCACACATGGGATTCATTCTACTGTGAATCTTCCAATCACTTGGTGCGAGTACTCGCTCTATTTCAGCATCGTTACTAAATGCAATCGGACCATAATAGACAGCTTGTGATTCTGTCACGTAGTTTCCGAATGGATCATATGTGATGTCATAATCAACACTGACTTCATTATTTTGGATAAATGGCGTTAGTTCAAATTCCTGAGTAGTTCCTTCCTTTCCAGGACACCATCCTGCACGAGCGTAAATCCATGTTCCTCCTTGTGGGTAAAGAGGATTTTTATCACAATCTTCCATTATTTCCCAGCTGAACTGCTCACTGCCATTGACATCCAAGGAGTGAGTATTGTAGCAGAACTCACCACAATTGTTATTATCAAATCCAAAACCATGTCCCGTTACGGTAGTACGGAGTTTCAATCCTACTTCACCTTCTTCCAAACCGAGCGTTTGTTCGGTTACAGCAGCATCAAAATTGTTAAGGTTGTAATTGCCGTTCCAAACATTTTCAATACGCTTCACTTCACGTGTTTCTGGTCCTTCGATAAACACAAATTTGAGGTCTAGAAGTTCTTGCCAATTACCGCATTCGAGATCTACAGTACCGTGAAGAAGCGGTTCAAAGTCTGTGACATCATACACCCATGTCCAGCCTGTCTGACCTAGGCTTAGATTAATTCCATATGGTGTAATGTATCTACCAATTTCATAGCGCTCTGTGATTTCAAATGGTGCTTGATAGTAATCAAGGATTTCATTGGTTTGCAAGAAATCCGTAGTTACCAATGTTGAGTCTAACTTCTCGCCATCAGCTGAATAGGTATACGCGTAGCCTCCAAGATAATAGTAGGAGAGGTCGGTCATTACTGGAGCGTTGTTTTCAATGCTGTAGGTCGCAAAAGAAGTGAGAGGTCTCGTTATGGCTTGAGAAACTGTTGCGTCTTCTAAATGAGTAACGTGATCATGCTGCACTAATGAGAGTAGTGGTCTCCAATCAGTCGTAGCAGCATTTTTAAATACATCACCACCAACTACTAAGTCTCGTGAAATACTTCCTAAAAACGTACTTTCCAATTCAGAAAAGAAATCATCATTTGACGAATAGTTAGGATCATTGAAGTTATGATTCAATAAAACGGAAGAAGAATAAGAAGCAGTGGCGTGATTACTTGTACGCATCATTTCTGTCACACCAGCAGCGTCGAGCGCGGTATTGAGAATCGTAAAATCATCAATCGAACCGTTGTAGAAATTAGTCCAAGAAGAAGCGCTACCAATCGTAAAACGAACAAGGTCTTCAATTGTGTTATTCATTCCTGTAGCAGCATGCCATGATGTTCCATTAATATAAATTCTCATGATGCCTGTGGTCGTGTTTTTAGTGAATGCAAAGTGATTCCACTTGCCTTCATATTGGGTTGCCGCAGCGAGTTTATCGATACGATCATACGTGCCATCTTGCCAGCCAGCATCCCAATAAATACGGCCATTGCTCCATGGAAGGTGAGAGTTTAATACACGTTGATTCTGTGAATTTACTCCTTCGAAAATAGTTCCGTCGATGGGTTGAAAATCTTCATCTCCATTTACCCAGAAGCCAATCGTGATTTGATCTGCGATCTGATTAGCCCAGTCAATATGTGTTACAATTTGATCGGTGCCATTAATTTTGGCGATGTAATCAGCACCGTTGTAAATAAGGCCAGTGTTTGACTCTGCTATAGATCCAAGAATTGGGATAGGAGCCGATTCTTCGTAGTTTGTGTAGGAAAAATCAATCAGTAAATTAGATGTTCCATTCCAGTTGAATGGGCTAGTGAAATATAGCATTTGCTCCCCAATACTTGCAAAGTCGCGATCTTGCTGATACACTAAAGTCCAGCCATCATTGTTCCACGCAGCAAGATTGGAAGTAGTAATAGTCTTGATTCGAATAGTCAAGTTTTTAACTAAACCAAGACCATCTGTCATCATTTTCAACCCATCGAGTTCACCTGCTGTTAGACCTGCTCCTTGAAGCTCAGTTGCGGTCCAAATAAATTGAGATCTTCCTTGTTTAGCACCACCTAATAAATCTGTAGAATAATCGCTTCCTGTTCCTAAAGAAATAGCTGTTTCTGAATTGAACTGGTCAATTACTAAATGAGATTGATTAAATTGGTAGATATCAAAAACGGGAGTTTCACTTAATCGAACAGAAGTGAAGTTTTGATTATTCCATAAATGTAGAGGATGAGTTGCAGCTATTGAATCGAAAACTCCTGTATGCTTATATAAGTAGTTGTAGCTCAAATAATCCCATTCTCCACAAGGAAAACCAAGGTTTCCAGCAGTCCCATCTTCAAAACACTTTAATGTGTGATACATTAAAATCTTTTGGTAACTCACCTCATCGTTTGGAAATTCAAAAGTTCTTCTGCCGGGATTATCGTAGGCGGTGTTTGGATTATTCTGTTCTTCAAACGTATAGGTTTGAACTATGGTGGTATCACCGGGCTCTGCAAAAGCAAAAAGACTAGAGAGTGCAAGAAGCAGGGTAAAAGTCGAACGCATAAAAAAAGGTTTTTCCAAAGAAAAAACCTTTTTAACAGAACTGCAGATATTTTTTTCTACAAAATATGAAGCCAAATCTCTTTTTCTGAGCGTTATAATATTTGTATAGCTTATATTTTATCAGAACTAATTCAAAAAAGAATATTCTGACTTTTACTTCTGCCAGGTCAGTATTGGTAGCCAAGACATATGCAATTTTGGATAGATCTATATCGATTCTTTAGGTAATGGCATCAGTTGCGTTTACCTTTATAATAGCTGGGATTGTCGTGAAAAATTTTTGTCAAAAAAAAATCTCAAAACTTCATAAAGATCGTGTGTAGCAATAACCGCCGGAAGTCATTAGGTTGAGTTCATTCAGCTGAATATTAACGGTTTGTATATGGAGCAGTATAGAATATATGGGGTATGCGCTAAAAAGATTCGGTGATTTGCTTCATAACTGATAGGCTATGACTGAATTTTTTCTCCATTATCTCTGGCGTTTTAAATCCTTTGAAACAAAAAATCTAAAAACGCTCGCTGGTGAGAGTATAGAAATTTTATTTCCAGGAACATATAATACCGGAGGAGGACCTGATTTTTTTAATGCACGGTTGCGCATTGGTAGCACTTTATGGGTTGGACATGTCGAAATACATACTCGCTCTAGCGACTGGAACAGACATCGACACCAGTTTGATGATCATTACAAAAATGTGATTCTGCATGTGGTACAAACGAACGACGTGAATATTTTCTTGAATGTTGAAGGAGATCTTCCTGTGTTGGAATTGAATGGTAAATATGACAATTCTCTTTGGGAAACTTATCAGCGTTGGATGAAAGATGAGGGAAGGGAAATCATTTGTGATCTGCAGCCCGATCAGTTGGAAAAGGTAGTATGGCTAGGATGGAAGGACCGTTTGTTGGTAGAGCGACTCGAGGAAAAAAGCAAAGTGATTTGGAAGCTTGTGGAGGATGTGAATGGCTATTGGCCAGAGGCTTTTTATCGAAGGTTGACCGCTAATTTTGGTTTTTCGAGGAATAATGAAGCATTTGAAATGCTTGCGAGATCTATACCATTGAGATTGTTGAAGCGATATCGAGAAGATTTGTTTGTGCTAGAAGCGTTGCTTTTCGGTCAGGCTGGTTGGCTTTCTAGAGATTTTGAAGATGCATATCCGAGAAGACTGAAGGTGGAGTATCAATTTTTGTGTCGGAAACATTCGCTTACACCTTTACCACCGAGTATCTGGAACTTTGGAGGGGTGCGCCCCTCCAATTTTCCGACTATTCGCATGGCGCAGCTAGCTTTTCTCATTCACCAATCGGAAAACTTGTTTGCAAAAGTGTTAGATATTCAAGCAATTGAGGATTTTTACAAAATATTTAATTGCCAAACGTCAGAATATTGGAGGACACATTTCAGGTTTGATAATGAGTCTACTATTTTAAAGGACAATATTTTGGGGAAAGGGGCAGTTGAAAGTATACTGATTAATACAGTTGGTGTAATGCTATTTGCTTTCGGGAGATTTCATCAACAAGAGCATCACATTCGCATGGCTTTGCGTATTTTTGAATATTGCAAACCTGAAGACAACCAAATTACCCGGAAATGGTCTAATAGAGGACCAGGTAATCATTCAAGCGCAGATAGCCAAGCTTTAGTGCAACTGTATAATAAATATTGTAGCTGCAAAAAATGTTTGGATTGCGTTATTGGACACCAACTTTTAAAACCAGAAAAAATAAATGATTCAAGCAATTCTTAATTTCTTTGAGAAACAAGCATTCGGCGTTTGCGCATATCTGGCAGACCGTATGAATGTTCGTGCACAGAGGGTTCGATTGTCATTTATTTATCTCTCTTTTTTGACATTTGGATCTCCTATCTTCGTTTATCTTGTGTTGAAGTTCTGGAAACAAAACTCCCATATTTTCAAGCCTTGGAAGTGGGGAATGAATCAGCGAGATATCGTTTAATCTATTTGTTTTCAGGCTTTTTGCCGCTAAACTCAATCTTTTTGCTTGGAATGGTTTTCTATTTGAAAAAATAGACTATCTTTGCCGTCCCAAATTTTAATTATAAATAATTCAAAATCAATGAACCGTTACGAGACTGTTTTCATCATGACCCCCGTGCTGTCAGAAGAGCAGGCAGCGGAAACAGTAGAAAAGTTCAAGAAGTTTTTGAAAGGAAAAGGCGCTAAAATCAAGCATGAGGAAAACTGGGGCTTGAGAAAATTAGCTTACCCAATCCAGAAGAAAACAACTGGTTTCTACTTTCTAGTGGAGTTCGAAGCAAATGGCGAAGTTATTACTCCTTTTGAAACGGAGTTCCGCCGCGACGAGCGCATCCTACGCTTCCTCACTACTCACATGGACAAGTACCATGTAGAATATGCTGAAAGCCGCAGAACAAAGGCAAAAAAGGAAGAGGCTCCTAAAGCGAAAGCTGAAGCCTAAGGTTTAACCTTTAAAAAACTCTTGACATGAGCGACAATTCAGAAATTAGATATCTCAATCCAATTGAGATCGAAACGAAGCAAGCTAAGTACTGCCGTTTCAAAAAGTCAGGTATCAAGTATATCGACTATAAAGACGCAGATTTCCTTTTGAAACTCTGTAACGAACAAGGAAAAATTCTTCCTCGTCGTCTTACAGGTACTTCATTGAAATACCAGCGTAAAGTAGCACAAGCAATCAAAAAAGCACGTCACTTGGCTCTTATGCCTTATGTTGGCGATATGCTTAAATAATCTCGGAGGGCAACAAAATGGAAGTAATTCTTAAAGCGAACATCGAAAAACTAGGTGCAAAGGACGAAATCGTTACTGTAAAACCTGGTTACGCGCGCAATTACCTCATCCCTCGCGGATATGCAATTGCTGCTACTGAATCTGCAAGAAAAGTTCTTGCTGAAAACCTAAAGCAACGTGCTCACAAGGAAACTAAAATCCTTGCTGAAGCGCAAAGCACTGCTGAAAAGCTTGCTGCTCTTGAAGTAAAAATTGGTACTAAAGCTTCTGACACTGGAAAGATTTTCGGTAGCGTTAATACTATCCAACTTTCTGAAGCACTTACAAAAGCAGGTTTCAACATCGACCGTAAAAGCATTAGCATCAGCGAAGAGCACATCAAAATGCTCGGAGCATATGAGGCTAAGGTGAAACTTCACAAAGAAGTATCTGCGGTTATCAAGTTTGAAGTTGTTGCTGAATAATATTTAGCACAAAAAATAACTCCAAAAAGGTCCTGATTTCTCAGGACCTTTTTTTTATTACCAACGCTTACAGTTATACCTTCGTGCCATGCGTTTCGAATTACACTCAGATTATACCCCTAGCGGCGATCAGCCCACTGCCATCAAACAACTGACGGAAGGGGTTGAAAGAGGTGATCAATATCAAACCCTGCTCGGTGTGACAGGTAGCGGTAAAACTTTTACTATCGCCAATGTAATTGCAAATACACAGCGACCAACTCTTGTGTTAAGTCACAATAAAACACTTGCCGCGCAGCTATACTCGGAGTTCAAACATTTTTTTCCGGATAACTTGGTAGAATATTTCGTTAGCTATTACGATTACTATCAGCCTGAGGCTTTTCTTCCAACTACAGGAACTTACATCGAGAAAGATCTTTCCATTAATGATGAAATTGAAAAACTTCGGCTTTCAGCAACATCAGCTTTATTAAGCGGAAGACGTGATGTGATTGTGGTAGCAAGTATCTCCTGTATATACGGTATTGGAAACCCAACTGAGTTTCATAAAAGTGTAATCTCTATCAAGAAAGGTGAATCCATTTCAAGACAAGGTTTATTACACCGACTAGTGGATAGTTTATATAGCCGCAGCATGAAGGATTTTACACGCGGTACTTTTCGTGTGAACGGCGATACCGTAGATATCTTCTTGGCATATGCTGATTACGCTGTGCGCGTTGGATTTTGGGGCAATGAAATAGAAAGCATTGAAACTATTTATCCTGATACAGGAAAGGTAATTATGCCTTTTGAATCCATCAGTATTTATCCTGCAAACCTATTCGTAACAAGCAAAGCAACATTGAATGAAGCAATCTGGGAAATTCAACAAGATATGGTGCGCCAAGTGGAAGCATTCAATAAGGATGGTAAATTCATAGAGGCAAAACGTTTGGAAGAGCGAGTCAATTACGACGTTGAGATGATGAAGGAACTTGGCTATTGCTCTGGAATTGAAAACTACTCCCGCTACTTTGATCGTCGACAACCCGGACAAAGGCCATTCTGCTTGCTTGATTATTTCCCAGAAGATTACCTTATGGTTATTGACGAAAGTCACGTCACGGTATCACAAGTAGGAGCTATGTATGGGGGTGATAGATCGAGAAAGGTAAATTTGGTAGATTATGGATTCCGCCTCATTAGTGCGATGGATAATAGACCTCTCACTTTTGATGAATGGGAAGGGATGCAACGCCAGACCCTATTCGTATCGGCAACTCCCGCAGATTACGAACTCAATAAATGCGAAGGAGTGGTGGTAGAGCAAGTCGTGCGACCAACTGGGCTGCTTGACCCACCTATCGAAGTTCGTCCTTCGCTTAATCAAATCGACGATCTCATCGCTGAAATCAGAGTGACCATTGATAAGCAGGAACGCATCTTGGTGACTACTTTGACCAAGAGAATGGCTGAGGAATTAGCGAAATACCTCGACCGCTTGAGCATTAGTTGTAGATACATTCACAGTGAAGTAGATACGTTAGACCGTATTGAAATTCTTCGCGATTTGCGTGAAGGAAAATTTGATGTATTAGTAGGAGTCAACCTCCTCCGAGAGGGGCTTGATTTGCCGGAGGTATCCCTTGTGGCTATCATGGATGCTGACAAAGAAGGCTTCCTCAGAAGTAATCGATCGCTCACCCAAACAGCAGGTCGTGCGGCACGTAACGTGAATGGAAGGGTCATTATGTACGCGGATAAAATCACCGACTCGATGCAACAAACCATCGATGAAACGCAACGCCGCCGTGAAAAACAAGTGATTTATAACGAAAAACACGGTATCACACCACAACAAGTGAAGAAAGGAAATAAAACCATCTTCGAACAAAGTGGCGTACTTGACAATAGAAAGAAAGGAATTTATGTGGAGAATGAAGGAAACGCAATTGACTCGATTGCTGCAGACCCTGTAATGAAAGTACTTTCAGTTGATCAAATCAAAAAGTCTATTGAGCAAACAAAAAAGAAAATGGAAAAGGCCGCTCGCGATATGGAATTCATGGAAGCAGCAAGACTGCGCGACGAAATGTTTGGATTGCAAAAGCTTTTGGAAGAAAAATCGAAATAGTGGCATAATTATTAATCTTTGCCAAACAAAGAATGTGATATGAAAAATCTATTGTATTGTCTTTTGCTAGCTGCCTGTGTTGCAGCTGTCGGATGCAAAAAGAAAAAAGAAATAGCTTCTACATCTGCAGTAAGGATGGAAGAAAAAAAGGAGGTCGCCGAAGCTCCAAAAAATTTGACTGTAAACCCTCTTGTGGTCGATGGTAATTATACCCCCGGTGAAAAAAATGATCAATTCAAGATTCTGGATGCTAAGATCGAAGGAGACTCACTAATCCTGAATGTTCAATATGGCGGTGGATGTGAGAATCATACATTCTCTCTTTTTTCCAATAATATGTATATGAAGAGTTTGCCTATGCAGCTAAATCTATTCCTTGAGCACAAGGGTAACAACGACATGTGTAGAGCATTACTAACACATCGTATTGCATTTGACATTAAAGCTTGCAGACCGCCTTCTGGAAATCAGCTAAGAATCTCCATCAATGGTGATCGAGAGAAAATGCTTGACTATAAGTTTTAAAAAAAAGCCGAAATTTATTTCGGCTTTTTTTTTCGTTTCTAGTAGGGGCACTATATTCGTCTTTGTAAAGTGAATGCCACAATAAATCTGCAAAAATGAAATTGAAATTTTTACCAATTCTATACATGTGTATTGGCCTATCTCTCTCGGGTTTTGCGCAAGTATCTCAAGGAGGTCAGCCAAAAAATTGGGCTGACAAGCATATTCCAACCGAAATTCCGGTGGTAGAGATGCCAACATTGGATTTTCAAGCCCTCGCAAACGAGGATGCTGTTGTTGATCTAGTGAAAGAGGCCCCATACCGCTTTGGAGTTGAAGTTCCTGTAAATTATACCATGCAAAACTCAGGAAACTGGTCGATTGATGGTAACTCTGACATTGCTATTTGGCAGCTCGGAGTGTACTGTCCTGATGGAATGAATATCAGTTTTATCCTCGATAAATTTGACATTCCACAAGGTGCTAAACTATTTGTTTGGAACGAAGACCGCTCTCAGTTTTTGGGGTCTTTTACGAAACAAAATACAAATAATGAAAAGACCTTAGGTATTGGGATTCTTGAAGGAAACAAAGTTTACCTAGAATATCAAGTACCTGTTCATAGCAAGACATGGGGCGAAATCGAAATTGGAACAGTCGTTCATGGATACCGCTCAATCTTGAGATCAGACGAAAGCGCGGATGAAAACAGAGGGCCATTCGGAAACAGCGGTGCTTGCAATAACAATGTTAACTGTCCAGTTGGGGCAGATTGGCAAGTAGAAAAAAGAAGCGTTGCTATGATAGTCGAAGGTGGAAACGCAATTTGCACTGGTTCGCTTGTCAATAATACAGCGCAAGATGGGACACCATATTTCCTAACAGCAAATCACTGTCTTGGCGGAAACCTAAACAATTGGGTCTTCTATTTCAATCATGAATCAGCAAACTGCAATGGCACAACAGGTCCAACAAACCAAAGTGTTTCAGGGGCTGTCCTTCGCGCAAGTAATGCAGCGAGCGATTTCGCATTACTTGAACTCAATTCTGATCCCCCCGCATCATACAATGTACAATTCGCAGGATGGGATAATTCAGATAGCGAAAGTGCAGTTGCAAGTGCAGTGGGTATTCACCACCCTTCAGGGGACTTAAAGAAAATCTCATTTGAAGAAGATGCACCATATCATGCGAATGCAGCTGGTGCTCAAGTGTGGTATGTTGACAATTGGGAGGATGGAATTACTGAAGGTGGATCTAGTGGCTCTCCATTATTCAATCAAGACCACAGAATTATCGGTCAACTCTATGGAGGGCTTTCAGCTTGCAATGGATCAGTAGAAAATAATCAATTCGATTACTATGGTCGTTTCGGCGTAAGTTGGGATAATGGATCAACTAATTCTACTAGACTGTCAAACTGGTTAGACCCACTAGGAACAGGTCAAACAATACTTGACGGATATCCTGAAGGATTTGTTGTTGCACAGTATGATGCTGGAGTTTCTACCATTTCTGGGATAGCTGCTAACATTTGTGGTTCACAAGGCACACCTTCATTTGTCCTTAGAAACCAGGGTTCTGCAACGCTTACTTCATGCACTATCGTGGCTTCTTATAACGGTACAGCACAGCCAACCATCAATTGGACTGGAAGCCTTGCTCAAAATGCTCAAGTAGTATTGAATCTGCCTGTTATGACCTTTGTAAATGGTGCTAACAACATCACTGTGACTGTTTCTAATCCAAATAACAATCCTGATGCTGTTGCTAATAACAATTCGGTTTCATACGCATTTACTGCTGCTACTGGTGATACGCAGAATTTGAATATTGAAATTGAGTTAGACAGTTATCCTGATGAAACTTCATGGGAACTTACGAATGCGCAAGGATCTATTGTAGCCTCATCAAATGGTACTTATGCCAACCAAAATGGTGGTGATGTTATTTCAGTGAGCGTTTGCCTTGCGGAAGGTTGTTATGACTTCACCATTTTTGACGAATACGGCGATGGTTTATGCTTTTTCGGTCAGTGTGGTAGCTACACTGTAACGAATGAAGCGGGTGATGTCTTGGCATCAGGAGCTGATTTCAATGACTCAGAAACAACTGAAGTTTGCCTCCTTCCAATTATCAATGTGAAAGAGTCTGAAAAGACTGATGTGACGATTTATCCAAACCCTGCGGCTGGATTCGTAAGAATCGAAGGAGTGAAAGGAACCAATAAAATCACACTTTTCGACATGACGGGTAAATTGCTTCTTCAGGAAGCAGGCTCAGACCGAGTGACTTTTGACACGTCAAAATTGGCGGATGGCTGCTACTTCGTGAGAGTAGAAGGACAGCACGCTGTGAAAACACAGAAACTCATTGTGAAAAAATAATTCAACATAGGTTGTTTATAAAAGGGCTGCTTCGGCAGCCCTTTTTCATTGGGAACCATGCTGCTTAGAGATATTTTCGCAGGCGCATTTGTGCGCAAGAAAATTATAGTATGCAAGACTTTTTCGAGTGGAATTATTGGGGGCTGAGTTTCTTAGGTCTGTTCATTATTATGTGGGCAGTGCAACTCTATTATTTTCTTTATTATTTCCTTCGAATCGGTGGAGCAAAAATGACGGAGTTTAAAAAACACCACCGTCCAGTGTCTATCATCATTGCCGCGCGAAATGAAGAGAAGAATTTGATGGAGCATATTCCGCTCATCATGGATCAAGATCACACTGAATTTGAGGTAATCGTTGTAAATGATAGCAGTTGGGACGATACCGAGGCCATTCTTAAAGCACTGCATATACAATTCCCAAACATGCACATCATCAATCTTGATGAGGAAAAACAAAATATGCAAGGGAAGAAGTTTGCTTTAACACTTGGAATCAAAGCAGCGAAATACGATACAATTCTATTGACAGATGCTGATTGCATGCCGTTGGATAACACTTGGATTACTCGAATGACTTCCGATTTAGAAGATCCGAAACAATTGGTGATAGGATTCAGTCCTTATAAAAAATATCCAGGTTGGCTGAACAAAATCATCCGCTTCGACACTATGATTATCGGGCTGCAATATTTGAGTCAAGCAAAATTGGGGACTCCCTATATGGGTGTTGGTCGAAATTTGGCTTACAATCGCTCTTTATTCTTTAGCGTTGGTGGATTCAAAAGTCATTACAGTATTGCTTCTGGAGATGATGATCTTTTTGTAAATCAAGTCGGAAACAAACGCAATACAGCCGTTCAATTTGTACCGGAAAGCCAAACGAGTTCAGAGCCGAAGAAGAGTTGGAAGGATTGGTTCACTCAAAAGAGAAGACATTTTAGCACTGCACCGTACTACAAATCAAGCGATAAGAGCTTCTTGGGGCTATGGCCATTCAGTTTCTTGTTCATGTTTGTTGGCTTTGCGGGGTCTATGGTTTTGAAGAATGGAATGTTCGTAGTTGGTGGAATGCTACTAGTCAGATACATTGTTCAATTAGCTACTTTGCACGGGTCTGCCAAAAGATTGGGGCTAAGTAAGGATATCGTATGGTTATCACCATTTCTCGAAATCCATCTCCATGTCTTGAACGCAGGGCTATACCTTACTAACCTCTTGAGGAAACAGCAAAAATGGAACTAATTGCACACCTGTCAGAAAAAGGCCAACATGATTATCATCTCGTTCAGAAAGCGCTGACGGATAAGGATCAGAAAGCATTCGCGGAACTCATGGAGAGATACCGTGAGCCGATATATTTCATGCTGCTCAAAATGGTCAATAATAAGGATGATGCTGAGGATTTGACCATTGAGGCATTTGGAAAGGCCTTCAGAAGAATGCACCAATACACTCCTCAATTTGCCTTTTCTACATGGTTGTTCAAAATTGCAACCAACAACGCCATCGACTTTATCCGTAAGAAAAGAATTCGTGCTATCTCTATTGATCAAGGTTTTACCTCAGATGACGGAGAAACCATCGAAATAAGCATCAAAGACGCTGTACTTGATCCGGCTGAAGCTATGCAGAAAGAGGAACGAATCAAGAAAATGCGCGAAATCGTAGACAAGCTGAAGCCTCGCTACCGCAAATTAGTAGAAATGAGATATTTCGATGAATTGGCCTACGAGGAAATAGCTGAGGAACTTAAACTTCCGCTAGGAACAGTGAAAGCACAGCTCTTCAGAGCACGTGAATTCCTCTTCCAAATGATGCAAAACTCTAAGGATAGCTATTAATAGTGGAGATTATTCTCAAATACTTCCCACATCTCACGGAGCAACAAAAGTCCCAATTTGGGGCTTTGCAGGACCTCTATGCCGATTGGAATCAAAAAATAAATGTCATTTCTCGAAAAGACATCGAAGAACTTTACGAAAGGCATATTCTTCACAGTTTGGCTATTTATAAATTCTTGCCTTTCCAACCAGGATCGCACATTTTAGACTTGGGAACGGGTGGGGGATTCCCTGGAATTCCTCTCGCGATAATGATGCCGCAGGTTAAGTTTCACTTGGTAGATTCTATCGGTAAAAAGATTAAAGTGGTGCAAGAGGTTGCAGAAGCTATCGGATTGACTAACATAGAAGCTACACACGCCCGTGCTGAAGAAGTAAAAGGCAAGTATGACTTTGTGGTGAGCAGAGCTGTAGCAGAACTTCAACAGCTCTTGGTTTGGTCCAATGGCAAGATACAAAAGGTTGAACAAAACGGTTTACCAAACGGGCTTATCTGCTTGAAAGGAGGGGATTTAAAGGAAGAGCTTGCGGCAGTGAAAAGGTATAAGGAAGTGCACGATCTAACCTCATTTTTTACAGAACCTTTCTTTGAGACGAAGAAATTGGTTTACGTAACACTTAACTAGTCGTAGGTTAAAGGGTTTTAAATGAAGAGGTTATAAAACAAAAAAGAGTCCATCGGACCCCTTTTTGTAAACCTGCAAGGAAAATTTTGAAACCAACGCAATCCTGGAAGATTGCGTAACCATCTTAAAGACGGCTGAATATCTTTGGGGTTGCCTTTAATCAGAAACTTTTTTCTAGAGAAGGTGCCGTAAATCGATATCCTACTCCTCTGACGGAGTGAAAGTAGATTGGTTGCCTGCTGTCAGGCTCAAAATATTTTCGAAAAGCCAAAATATAGTTGTCAATCGTACGCGTGCTAGGGAAAACATCATATCCCCAAACTTTTTCCAAAATCTCCTCTCGACTGACTACTTCACCCTCACGCTGGATTAATAATTTCAGAAGCATAATCTCCTTTTTAGAAATTTCATGCTGAACACCCTCTTTGTCTTTAATAGTGAAATGGAGAAAATTCACATAATTAGGACCAAAGGAATAATCGTCTTGCTCCGATAAATGCTTCTGACCAGAGTCGTGTCTTATGATTAACTTACTCACACGAAGCAATAATTCTTCGAGATCAAATGGTTTAGCCAAGTAATCATCGCCTCCCAACTTCAATCCTTCGATCTTATCTTTTCCCGTACCTTTTGCTGATAAAAATAGAATCGGAGTCTTATTCCCTTCTAATCGCACCGTTTGACAAACTGCGAATCCATCCAACTCAGGCAGCATCACATCTAAAATGGCCAAGTCGAACGCTTGATTTCGAAACTTATCCAAAGCCATGTGCCCATCTATTGCCAACACTACATGATAGCCTTCGAGTTCGAGGTTTAATTTTACCATCGACGACAGGCTTTCTTCATCCTCCACAAGTAATATGCGATATGCACTCATTTCTTTCTAGTTTGAATTGCAAATATCCAAAGGTTATAGCTTTATTTTGCCATATAACTTTTGAATTATGACCGAACAGGAAAGAGTAGAAGCAGTCAACGCTTTGCGCACTACCACATTGATGGGAGCGCTTGGAATGGAAATCACGGTGATTAAAGAAGGCTATATAGAGGCTACAATGCCAGTGGACGCAAGAACGCATCAACCTTACGGATTGCTGCACGGAGGAGCATCTGCTGCACTCGCTGAAACAATTGGAAGCTTTGGATCTCACATCCTTGTTGAAAAGGATGGCGGTATAGCTGTTGGCGTAGAATTGAATATCAATCACCTGAAAAGTAAGAGACATGGCCTTGTAACAGGTAAGGGCACAATTATCCATCAAGGCAGATCTTCGCATGTTTGGAATATTGAAATTTGCGATGAAAACGGCGGACTTCTAGCCGTAAGTCGTTTAACAGTAATGGTGAAAAGAAAGGGTGAGTAACATGTGGAATCGCATTGCTCAAGCTTGGAACAATCAAGAATCCTTCGCCATTGGGCGATTGCCCCATGCTTCAAAGACTGAGTTTTTTTTTCATGGAAAAAGTAATGAGCTAATCAGTGCCGATGGCGATTGCTGGTTTACCATTCCTTTTGATCCAACACGAGCGGGGTCTCATGATAATGGCCCAACGCTTCGCGAGGAGCACGAGCAGTCAGTTAAAATGGCGATTCAAGAGCTCCGGTCAGGAGTTGCAGAAAAGGTGGTGATTAGTAAAATCAAGGTAGTGCCGTTTGATCTCATTCAAAATGGAAGCGACATCGAACGTATTTTCGTTTCTCTCAGTGAAAAATTTCCATCGGCTTTCACATTTTTCTACAGTATTAAAAATGAAGCGTGGATAGGAGCGACCCCTGAAGTTTTATTTGAAAAGAAAGAGCACCAAATCAAAACAGTGTCGCTTGCGGGAACTCGTCTCGCTACTGGATCGAACGAAGAATGGGGTCAAAAAGAAAAGCGCGAACAACAAGTAGTAACCGATTTTATTACAAATACAATAAATGAAATAAATGGTAAGTCGCTCCAAATCAATGGTCCATTTACAGCACAAGCCGCTCATTTAGAGCATCTCAAATCAGAATTATCTTTCGAGTCAGAGCTTGATATTTTTTCTCTGGTCAAAGCTTTTCATCCCACACCTGCAGTTTGTGGACTTCCGCGCGGGGCTGGATTTCAACTTATTAATCGATTGGAAAAACATGAGAGAGGAAATTATGCGGGAGTTGTTGGTTGGACGAGTGCACAAAGCGCCCACTTGTTTGTTCAATTGAGGTGCGCACGAATAGATGCAACTGCAAATAAAGCCTACATCTTTTCAGGAGGAGGAATCATGAAAGATTCAATACCAGAAAAAGAATGGGAGGAAGCAGAAAACAAAGCGAATGTGATGTTGAATTTGTTTTCTGAATTAGCTTCGCAACGCAAATGATCTCAGATAAAAAAGCCATTCAAGATATAGTAGCTCTTCTCGAAAAAAAGGGAGTCACTCATGTGATTATCACCCCAGGATCGAGAAACGCTCCTTTTTCTCTTTCACTTTATAAGCATCCATCATTTCAAGTGATGAGCGTAGTGGACGAGCGCTCAGCTGCATTTATCGCCCTTGGAATCGCTCAGCAGTCAGATAAACCTGTAGCACTCATTTGTACTAGCGGAACCGCTGCACTCAACTATGCACCTGCGATTGCGGAAGCATTCTATCAAGAAGTCCCACTGATTGTCATCACAGCTGACCGCCCAATGGAATGGGTAAATCAAGGAGAAGGACAAACGATCAATCAGTCAGGAGTTTTCAAAAATTTTGTTAGAGCTTCTTTCGATATCATTCAAGATATGGATGATAAAGATTTCGAATGGTACAATGCACGCGTGATGAACGAAGCTATTGATCGTGCTATGAGCCCTGTTCGCGGCCCTATACACTTGAATTTTCCGTTGCGAGAAAGCTTATATAAAAAGGTGGATCATCCCAAAGCTGAGGTGAAGGTAATTACCACAGTGAGGAAAGAGATTGCTCTGCCATTGAGCGTATTGCATGAATTAGGTACTTCCATTTCTTCGAAAAGGAAGGTCATTATTTTAGTTGGACAGTTTCATACATGTGAAACTACTAAGTCACTATTGAAAAAATGGTCGGAGTTTCCAAATGTCTTAGTTCTTACAGAATCTCATTCTGGCCTTGAAGATGATGCATTTATCGGATGCATTGATCGCATGTTGAATACACTTCGTGAAGAAGAAATGGAACAGTTTAGGCCTGAACTGGTAATCGCAATTGGTAAAAATATTATTTCAAGAAAAATAAAAGCACTACTTCGCCATGATGAAGTAGAGCATTGGTATGTTTCAGAGGATGCCCAATTGTTAGATACTTTCCAACGATTGACGCGCATTGTACCTGTCACTCCAGAGCGTTTCTTCGAAGATGTAATCACGTTTGTTCAAACGCCACCCACAAATTATCGGGAGCGTTTTATGTCGCTGAACGCATCCAAGAAGAATGTAGGAAATAATTTTGCTAGCAAAGCTGCTTTCTCAGATTTAAAGGCAAGCTTTGAAATTATGCAACACCTTCCAGCAAACTCGCTCATTCAAATGGGCAATAGTAGCGTTGCCAGATATATTCAACTATTTGATCGACCTGAGCATTTGAGGTTTTCTGGAAACCGCGGTGTAAGCGGAATTGATGGTTGTACAAGTACTGCTATCGGCGCGGCTATGATGTCAGATAAAGTGACAACGCTAATTAGTGGAGACGTAAGTTTTTTATATGATAGCAATGCGTTTTGGAATAAATATGTTCCAGATAACTTAAAGGTAATTGTGATCAATAATGGAGGTGGAGGTATTTTCAGAATCATTGATGGGCCATCTTCTACAGATGCTCTAGAAGAATTCTTCGAGACACATCATGATCGTTCCGCAGGTGATATCGCGCAGCTTTATAAACTTCCATTTTATCAAGCCACTGATGAGTCAACCTTGAAAGTAGGACTTAAATGGTTGTATGCACAACAACATTGCGCAGTGCTTGAAGTCATCACACCACGATTAGAGAATGATAAAATATTGAAAGAATATTTTAAAACGATAAAAGAGAATACAACATTATCATAACAAGAATATGAGACAGTGGATAACCATCAAGGAATACAGTGATATTCTGTTTGAATATTACGAAGGAATCGCGAAGATTACCATTAATAGACCCCAGGTTTATAATGCGTTTCGTCCGGAAACGAATTTGCAAATGATCGACGCGATGGACATTTGTCGTGAGCGTCAAGACATTGCTGTGGTAGTTCTTACAGGAACTGGTGATAAAGCGTTTTGCAGCGGTGGCGATCAGAATGTGAAGGGTGTTGGTGGTTACATCGGTGAAGATGGAGTGCCACGTTTGAATGTGTTAGATCTTCATAAACGTATCCGCGAATTACCTAAGCCAGTTATTGCAATGGTCAATGGCTATGCCATTGGAGGAGGTCACGTATTGCACGTGGTATGCGATCTCACGATCGCATCTGACAATGCTCGCTTTGGTCAAACAGGTCCTAAGGTTGGAAGCTTTGACGCAGGATTTGGATCGAGCTACCTGGCTCGCCACGTTGGTCAAAAGAAGGCAAGAGAGATTTGGTTCCTTTGTGAGCAATACACTGCAAAAGAAGCAGAGGATATGGGAATGGTCAATAAAGTTGTTCCTCTTGCTGATCTCGAAGAAACAACCGTTCAATGGTGTAAAACCATCATGAAAAGAAGTCCACTTGCAGTGCGTATGATCAAGCGGGGCTTGAACGCTGAGTTGGATGGTCAGCGTGGATTAATGGAGTTTGCAGGAGATGCAACATTGCTTTATTACTTGACTGAAGAAGCACAAGAAGGTAAGAAAGCCTTTCTCGAAAAGAGAGACCCAGACTTCCAGAAATTTCCAAAATTCCCATAAGGGTAGAAATGGCAACAACAAATCATTGGCTAGGGGCTATGCGTCTTCGCACGCTGCCTCTGGCTCTTTCCAGTATAGTAGCTGGTATAGCTATTTCTATGGAGCGAGCTTCAGTTGAATTGCTTCCTGCAATACTTATCGTTCTCACTACGATTTTTCTACAGATACTTTCAAATTTTGCCAACGATTATGGCGACTTCAAAAATGGTGCGGACAACACGGAGCGAATAGGGCCGAAACGGGCTGTTCAAAGCGGTGTCATTTCAGCGTCACAAATGAAGAATGCAATTATTCTATTAGTCGTCTTATCACTTGTTTCTGGTTTTTCATTGCTTTGGTTGACGCTAGGAAATAGAGGCCTATTTCTTGAAGCACTGAGTCTATTGGTTATTGGCCTTGGCGCAATCGCTGCGGCAATCAAATACACTGCTGGAAAAAACCCATACGGATATAAGGGTTGGGGAGACTTCTTTGTCTTTTTGTTTTTCGGTATTGTCGGAATAGGCGGCACCACTTTTTTGCTCGCAGGTAATATCACATGGTCAGATGGACTTTTGATGCTCACTGTTGGCTGTCTCAGCACCGCAGTCTTAAATCTGAATAACTTAAGGGATCATATCAATGATGCAAAAACAGGTAAGAAAACATTGGTTGTGAAATGGGGATTTGAAGATGGGAAGTTCTACCATTATGTATTGATTATTACAGCACTCGTATCTGCTGCGATGTTTGCTCTTTTAATGAATAATCTGCTATTTTTTATACCATTGATTGTGGGAGTCATTTTAGTTAAAAACATAGTCTTTGTCGCCAAGTGTAATGTACCACAAGCATTGGATAGTGAATTAAAGAAAGTGGCGCTTTCAGCATTTTTATATTCACTCATACTACTTATATGTGTGAGTGTAAGCGTTTGACGTATTATCTTCACGCCCTAAACCTTCCAACATGTCACGTTCTAATGGGTTAATCGGTATTGACATTGCATATATTATTGCTCTTATCGGCTGCTTGTTTGCAAGCATCATTTTCGGTATTGGTGGACGATTGCATATGTTGAGTCACGATCACTACTACTTGATCATGGATTTTTTTCCTGCATTGTTTTTCTTTTTAAATGGCTTGACCGTCACTCTTACGATGAGAGACCGTCGTATTTCCTCGCGCAGATTGCTTTCATACCTAGGAAAAAGAGGGATGATTTTGGTGTTGGTTGGCTTGTTGTTTATCAAAGTATGGCCCCTCAATTTACTATTTGCCTCTGGAATATTTTATCTTATTGCACCATTCTTCGCACAGTGGAACAATATCATACTACGATCACTACTTGTAGTTGTTTGGTTATTATCTATTGTATTGATCAACTTTGATGTACCGACTACAACATTGTACTCTGGTATTCACCTCGGGGGTGCAAACTTCAAGCATCTTTTTTCGTTTTTGCTTTTCAATGGTCACTATTCACCGCTACCGTGGTTTATGTTTTTTGTTGCTGGTTTAATATACGGGAGGTCTGATTTAAGACCACGCGGAATCATGCCTCCATCAAGCCTTGTAGCTATTTTGTTCATGCTTGCTGCTGTTGGTTTAGAAGGGTATAGTACGAAGGTGTACGGTGTAAAAGACAAAGAAGACATCTTATCACTAGTGGGTTTGAATATCAAATTTTACCTACCAGCATTTTTAATTTTTGCTACTGCGTTATGTTTTTTGGTGATGAATGTTGTCAATTATCTCTTCAGATCATCACTCTCCAAATCGCGATTAGCGCTCATTCACTCCGTATCAGGATCGAAGTACTCTATTTATTTCTTCGTAATGTTTTTTGGAAGCATTATAGCTTCAATCACTAATACTATCATTTTTCGAGATAAATGGGTGATATTCTTTTTCGCTTTAGCTCTCATTTCATTCAGCCTTTATATCAGTTACATTTGGAGAAAGCGTATTTCACAAACAACACCAATTGAATGGATGATCAAGAAAGTATCCAGTTCCACCAAGAAGTAACTTGGAGTTATTCGAAGTATCGGCTGCAATTTTACAAGCCTGCAAAGACTTCGCGTGATACGCTGACAGAGCGCTTGATTTTTATTTTGAAAGCTTCTTCTAATAATCTTTCCGACATTTCAGGGATAGGAGAGTGCGCCCCAATCTATGGACTTAGCGTTGAGCCTGCCGCAGAAATTGAATCAATGGTTCAAGCAGCTATTGACGGTTTAAATCGAGGAACTATTCAAAAACCATCGGATATCAGCAGCCCTGCCATTCGCTTCGCAGTAGAGTCGGCTTGGTTGGATTTTACACATGGAGGAAAAAGACTCATTGTAAATCAGAAAAACAATAGCATTTCTATTAATGGACTGGTATGGATGAACGAGAAAGAGGCTATGCTTAATGAAGCCTTTGAAAAAATAGCGAATGGATATTCGGTTATAAAACTTAAGATTGGAGGGTTGAATTTCGATGATGAACTTTCGATCCTCCATACGCTGAGACAGAAATATGAAAACCGAATCATCATTCGGTTGGATGCTAATGGAGCTTTCTCTTTTGAGACAGCGATGGAGAAACTAAATGCCTTGGCAGAGTTCGGCATTCATTCCATTGAGCAACCTATTAAAAGCGGTCAATGGGATGCTATGAGAATGCTCTGCGAATCTTCTCCGATACCCATAGCCTTAGATGAGGAATTGATAGGCGTGGAGAAAAAAGAAGAAAAAATAGCCTTGCTTGATACCATTAGACCACAATACATTATTCTAAAACCTACACTACATGGCGGTCTTTATGGTAGTGATGAGTGGATAAGATTGGCTGAAGAGAGAGACATCCAGTGGTGGGCTACCAGTGCCTTAGAATCCAATATCGGATTGAATGTCATTGCACAATGGGTTCAAAAATGGAATCCACAATTACCCCAAGGACTGGGCACCGGAGGTTTATACATCAACAATTTTCCTGCAGCTTGGCAAACAAATGCAGGCCAGTTGAATTTTATCAGTACCGCAGACCTTGCAGCAATTGAGTTTTAATGCAATCAGTACTTCAAATAAATCACACTAGTATTGATTTCCATCAAGCTGATTGGGAACAAATGTTACGTGTATCTCTAAATGACCATAAAGAGCAAGAAGGGTTTGTTTCCTTTTTGAAAGAATGGTTTAATGATTCAGATTTTATCACCGCTCACTCTAGCGGCTCGACTGGTGAGCCAAAGCCCATTCAATTAAAGAAAGAATGGATGAAGAGAAGTGCCGAGCTCACGAGAGATTTTTTTCAAATTCCTAGCGGGTCAGTTGCATTACTTAAACTTCCCATTTCTTTCATTGCAGGAAAAATGATGGTTGTCCGTGCAATTGAAAACAATTGGCACCTGATTACTGCAACGCCTAATTCACTAGCTGACTGGGAAAATAGTGATATCACTTTTGCAGCCTTTACTCCGATGCAGGTAGATTCATTTTTACAAGAAAATAAAGAGAAGTATCAGAAGATAGAAACGGTCATCATAGGTGGAGGAAAGACGTCTGATGCATTATGGAATGTTCTTTCAACATGTTCAAATTCCAATTACTTGACCTATGGAATGACAGAAACCTGTACCCATGTTGCTGTGCAGGAAGTGTCTTCCAAAAATCAAAATGGATTTTTCAGAGCGCTCCCTGGTGTTCGGTTTTCTATTGA
>JAIXWP010000130.1 GCA_027491215.1 Flavobacteriales bacterium
CGCTTTAAAGCAAGTCTACAAGGCAACAAGTCTTACCGTGTAGAGGTTGTAGACGGCGAAAAGATCGAAACCCGAGAAGTCACCCTCACGATGAAAACTACAGGTGAGACGATTGAGAAGGTCGAGGGGGGGTTGTAAGAGACAAATGACAAATTACAAATGACAAATGATCTCGGCTTTGCCGAGAACAAATGATCTCGAATTCCAAATCTCGAATTCCGAATCTCGAATCCCGAATTACGAATTCCGAATCTTCCACAGGTAAACATATGCCGCGAGCACTGCGATGAATGTGGAGAGGGATAGCCAGAACAGAAGAGTAATCGCTTTGTTGGAAAATTCAAAAGTGATGTTGTGATTTCCTGCGGGTATAGCTACTGCGATCATGGTTTGGTGGATGGTGTGATGAGGGGTTGGTTTTCCATCGATGAAGACGGTCCAACCGGGATAGTTGTTTTGTGTCAACACCAGTTTATTTGATTCGCTTCCTGAAATATTACATGTAATTTTATTAGGTGAAAATGCTGTGATAGCGATGTGCTGATCGTTGGCTTTTTGTAGAAAATACAAAAAGGGTGTCGCTATCAATTCTTGAAGCGCAGGATCATTTTCTAATGCAGATGTACTGTCTAAAAAGTATGGTGTGTAGCCATAGAACGTAGGTTTCTTGTACAGCATGTTAATGTTGCGCCACAAGAATGGAGGTGCCTTGAGGGCGTTGTCTTGAGAATTCACCAAACTATCATTCAAGCTTGGAATAGGAAAGCCTTTTGGTAATTCTGAAATGGCAGCTTGTGTTTCTTTAAAATTAGTGTCCATGTTGTACACAGTCTTCGCGCCATTCATCTGCGTGAAAAGCAGTATTTCTATAACGAGCAAAGGAGTGATCCAAAGCAAATAATTACTTTTTCTTTTTAGAAAAACAATGCATGCGAGCAACGTGTATAGGACCGCTACAATGAAGGCTTGCGCTGCTATGCGCTGAGCAATGGTAGATTCTGTAATAAAATATCTCAAGTTCTTTTTTGTCACCAACCACCACGTCTCTCCAAGACTAGATACTCCGATAATGGTGACCAACTGCAGCAGGGCAATGGATAAGAAGATACCGATAATTTTTTTGCGATCTCTCTGAAGATTTATCTGATCGAAGACATGCGCCGCTGCAACCAGTGAAAAAATAATTCCGAATAATCTAAAGATGGTTGGAAAACGAAAGGTGTTCCAAAACGGTAGATAATAGAGCAAACGACGCAGGGGCAGGTCATTTCCAAGCGCCACTAAAAAAAAGACGAGGGCTGCGGCGAAGAGCAACAAAGCCTTTTTGTTTTTTTGAAAAAAAGCGAGGACAATAAATGCCAAAGAGAAAATTCCGAAATAGCTATTGATGATAGACACATCGACATTTCCGAGTTCGCTAGTTTGATTGACGGTGCCGAAGGGATACATCAATGAAACGAAACTCTCGGTGCTGAGTGAGCCAAACAGCGTGCGATCGACGGTCAATTGATCACGGTAAATGTGACTGCGAATTTCGAAACTGCAATAGAGCACGACTGATGATAAACTTATGAATAGCACCATCCCCGCGATCATCTTTTTCCATGGAATTTCGCTTCGATGATTGAAGTAGTTTTTCCATAAATAATAGCAAGCGATAACGATGACGACATAGCCTGTGATGATAAACAGTCCGGGATATCCTCCTGTCAGTAGCATGAATAATGACAGTACAAGTTGCAGAAGTATTGTCCATTGCGGCTTTTGAAAGAAGAGCAATGTTGACGCAATGATGATTGGAATCCATGCAGCACTCACGATCCATCCCATGAATTGAGCGTTGCCAACAAAGAATCCAGAGCAAACATATGCGAGCGAGAAGAGGAAGAGCGCTATTTCATTTTTTACTTGAAAGCTCTTCAATAGATATCTAAAGCCGAGTCCAGCAATGATCAAGTGAAGAATAAACTCAAAGTGTAGCGTGTACAGATTATATCCAAAAGGAAGCGAGATCAGAGCAGAAATAGGATACCAGGTCTGTGGATCGGCTTGTTGAGGAAAGCCCAGCGTGATGAAAGGATTCCAAGTGGGGAGTATTCCCTCTTGCAAGCATGCACCGATAAAATTTCTCCAGGGAAATGTGATGTCCATCATATCCCAGTTCATCAGCTTCAATCCAAAAGTGATTTGGAAAAAAGCGATGCCAATCAAAAGGATTAATAGTGACTTGGAGAGAAGTGGCTTCATTTATTTCTATTTCTGGAAGATGAGCTTACCGTAGTTCAGGCCATAGTTGGTTCGTTCGTATTGAAACTTGACAACACTGAAACCTAATGAAGTGAGCCGATTTATCAGCGTTTGCGCTGTTTGATCGACATTTTTCATGTCATGGAATTCCATTGAAATAATGGAAGCTTTCATGAGTGAATCATCGCTTGATTGAGCAATGATCTCATATTCCGCTCCTTCGCAATCGATTTTGAGAAAATCGATTTTGTCGATGTTTAGTTCTGTCAATACTTCGTCTAAAGCGCGTACGTCAACGGAAGTAGAAGAATGTTCTTTAGATAAAAGCTGATAATCTTCAATCAAAGAGCTATTGGTACTATGTCCGAGGTGGAGCGAAGCGGTGCGGTTTTTTCCGCCGATGGCAGAAGGATAAGCTTTGATTTTTTTCGAGCCTTGACTAGAAATATTCTTGTTTAGAATAGCATAGTTTTTAGGGTCTGGCTCAAAAGAGAAGATGCGTGCCTTCGGACCAGTATTAACATCTGCAAACAAAGAGAAGTATCCGAAATGAGCACCAATATCAACGACTACAGCGTCTTGATAGAATGGAAAGTAGTCGGCATATTCGCGATCTACGAATATATTTTGCAGCACTTGCAGTCCCGATGAATTGTCATCAAAAGAAATGCGGAGTCCGTTGCGCTCGCAGACATTGTCGAATGTCTTTTTATGGTTTTTGAAAAACATGACTCTTCTAATTGAGCGGGAAAGATAGCGATTCTCGAAGTCGCTTCGCTAATTCGGAATTCCGCTGCGCTTATTCTCAATTCGGAATTCTCAATTCGAAATCTCCTAGACCGCACCGCTCGCCACTTTTTTGACTTTTTTGCGTTCTTATGAGGCGCAGTGGGTTCCCGAGCGTTAGATTTAAAATATGAGCTAAGCGAATATTTTTAAATCTATAGCGAGGGACTGGCCCAATCCGTGGACCGCCTCATTTCGAATCTCGAATCTCGAATCGAGAATCCCGAATCGAGAATCCCGAATCCCGAATCCCGAATCGAGAATACCGAATCTCGAATCTC
>JAIXWP010000042.1 GCA_027491215.1 Flavobacteriales bacterium
CCGCTAAATTGAATGACTCAAGACTGAAAATGAAATTGCCTCAGTAATAGTTCAAAGCTGCATGAATGTCCATAGAATTCTTGGGCCAGGACTACTCGAAAGCACCTATAAAGACTGTCTACATTTTGAATTAGTTCAGAAAGGAATGCTTGTAGAGAACGAGAAAGCACTACCACTAATTTATAAAGGTGAAAAGTTGGAAAGTGGCTACAGAGTAGATTTATTAGTTGAAAAGAAAGTAATAGTGGAGCTTAAGGCTGTTGAGACTTTAAATCCTATCTATTTTGCTCAGCTTCTTACATATTTAAAATTAAGTAATCGAAAATTGGGTTTGCTTATAAATTTTAATGAGTGTTTGATTAAGGATGGAATAAAACGGGTAGTAAATAATCTATAACATAAAAGACCGGCTTCTTTGCGTACCTCCGCGATCCTTTGCGTCTTGGCGGTGAGATAGAAGTTCGCCAGTTTTCACCGCCAAGACGCCAAGAGACGCAAAGTTTCGCAAAGAGAGTTTAGGAGTTGGGAGTTTAATTTTAGTGTGGTACTGAGAAACTGTGAGACTGTGGAACTGTGAGAGTTTTAATTATTCCCGATTGAACAAACCTCTTTGCGTATCTCTGCGATCCTTTGCGTCTTTGCGGTAAGATAGAAGTTCGCCAATTTTCACCGCCATGCCCCAGAGAGACGCAAAGTTTCGCAAAACGAGTCGAAGCAGTCCAGTTAAGCATTGTTGCAGTGTAACAGTGGCTGATAGTCGTTTACCAACAGCCTTCAGCCAAAAGCCTCACAAGGTATTCAAATACGCCATCAACTGATCTTTCTTTCTTGTGGAAACTGCTAGTTGATGTCCTTGCTTGGTGATGACCATACCGCCGTCGCTGCGATCGTAGCGGTCGATGAAACTTAGGTTTAATAATGTAGATTGATGAATGCGCAAGAACATATGTGAAGGCAATAGCTCCTCATATTCTCCGATGCTCTTCGAGACTACAATCTTGGGCTTACCATCCAAATAAAACGTAGTGTAATTCTTATCCGCCTCGCAATATATGATCTCAGCAACGGGCACAACGTGTATACTGTCTAATGTCTTCAATACAATCTTGCTGGACGAACGATTGATCAATTGGGTATTCTCAACCAATATGGCCAACTGTTGTTCTAATTTCTCTCGCTCGTTTTTCTCCTGCACTTTATTCAATGCAGCAATCAATTCGTCTGGATCGATTGGCTTGAGTAAATAATGCAGCGCCGATACCTGGAAAGCTTTGATAGCATATTCCTCGTGTGCGGATATGAAAATAACTGGTAGTTGTCGCTCGCCGATTTGCTTAACTAAATCAAAACCACTTCCGTCTTTTAAACGGATGTCTAATAATATAACTGCTGGAGTATGCTTGGATAATACATCTAACGCGCTCTGAACGCCTTCTGCTTGAAGGATTTCATTCACCTCTGGGCAATAGAGTGTTAGCATCTGTACGATGCTTTCTCTTGCTCTTTCTTCATCATCGACGACCAATACCTTCATGCTATCTAAGTTTCAAGTGGAACTGTGAATCGAACAGAGACGCCCTGCCTATCATTGCTTTCCATGCTAAATATAATCTTTTCTCTTTTATTTTTATTCAATAACAATAATCTTTCCTTCGTGATAGGAATGGCGTGGCTTACGTGATTGGACGGACTAGGCTGTGTTTCAGTGGAAAGACCAATGCCGTTGTCTTTTATTGTAATTTCTAAACTATCGCCCTTTAATTCGAAGTAAATATCCAATTGACCTAAGTAGGAGATATTTCTGAAGCCATGCTCCAAAGCATTTTCAATGAATGGCTGCGTGAGCATTGGAGGGATTTCAATATTTTCAGGAATGATTTCATCACCGATATGAATGGTATATTCGAATCGATTGTCAAAACGCAATTTTTGAAGTTCAAGATAATTAGCTAACCATTTTAATTCTTTGGTGAGCGAAATATATTCTTCCCGAGAATTATCCAAGATGGCGCGAACGAGGGTAGCAAATGACGATAAGAATTTACCTGCCTGACGGGGATCGCTTTTGTAAACGAAGCTCTGAATCGCAGTGAGAGAGTTGAAGATGAAGTGCGGATTCATTTGTGTGCGAAGCAAACGTTGCTCGAGTTCAACAGTTCTGGTTTTAGCAACAATTTTATTTTGACGAAATAAAATAAACCCCACCGCAGTAATCAACCCAATTGCGATTATTAATATAAGAATGTAATATTTCTGTTGTTGTAAGTCAGCTTCGAGTAATTGTCCTTCGAGTTTTAATGCTTCATTTTCCTGTTCTTTTTTTTCTGTTTCGAAAATAGTCTTGAGTTCTTCCTGTGCCCGCATGTTTTCCTCGTTGAGAATTGAGTCACGAAGCGGAATGTAGCGATTGACGTACATCATGGCTTCTTTATACTGTCCAAGACCTTGATGGCTTTCCATCAATAGCTTTAAGGCATCGCGCTCAAACTGTGGTGTTTGGATTTCGCGAGCAATGCGCAAATATTCTTTTGCCACAGGAATACACTCAGCATATCTCTTTTGATCGAGATATATCATACCAAGGCTAGATAAGGCTTCGGCTTGCTTGTGCATACCTCCAATTTCTTTATACACAGGAATTGCAGCATTGATTTTCTCCAGCGCTAAATCAAACTTCTTTTGCTTACGAAATACATCCGACAGAATTCTATTCCCATCAGCGATACCTTCAGCATTATTTATTTTTCCGAAATAGTTAATAGTATTATTAGCATAAAAATATGCGGAATCCAATGCATTCAATTCGAGATGTACAGATGCAAGATTGTACGAGATCAAAGCGAGTCCATCGAGTTCATTGACTTCATTATAAAGAGAAAGCGCCCGGTAACCGACGTCTAGAGCGCGTTTGAAGTCCTTTTGAACATAATAGATTCCGAGTACATTGGCGAGAGCGGTGGCGATTTCACTTTTGTCATTTAGTGCTTCATTGGTCTTCAAACAGCGAAGTTGAAGTTCCAATGCTTGACTATAATTGCCAATCATGTAGTAGATGCTTCCTTTATTTCCAAGGGAGTTAGCAAGTCCGCTCTTATCGTCAATTTCAGTAAAAATGGTGATAGCGCTGTCCATGTAAGCGAGGGCAGGAATGTTGTTTCCTTGAAAAATCCTGACTACGGCAGCGGCATTATACAGAGTGCCGAGTTCTTTTTTCAGTTTTTCATTCTTAGCAAATACAATTCCTTCCAGCGCATATCGCTCAGCCATAGCAAGGTCTATCGAGGCGCTACCTCGCGCAACCTCATTATAGAAAATTGCTTTTTTAGAAGGATTTTTTTCTGCATGAAGTTGAGTGATAAGTCGCTCAATATCTTCTTGACCCTGCGCAAAGGAATGGAGCGACAGCCAAGGAAGAAATACCAAGGCAAATAATATTAGGACAGCGAAATGCGTATTAAGTCGATTCATCGGCTTGTAGTATGAGAGCGAAAAGATACGATATTCGAGAGTGGGGGAGTGAGGGAGTTAGGGAGTTTAGGAGTTTGAGAATTTAATTTTAGTGTGAAACTGTGAGACTGTGGGACTGTGAAAGTTCAGAGTTTGTTTTAATTCTAGAATATTTTCATATTTTAGATTCATAAAGAAATTCTAAGAACAAGCGCATTTGAAACTCCAAGAACAACATATCTACGGCAGCGCGCGCTTGGGAGTGGTGAAGCCAGATCTTGAGATGATTGGCGCGGTGGATCCTTCGGATGTGGGAGAGTTTGATCGGGTGCGGGGGATGAAGCGATATGAATTATCAAATCATTTGGGCAATGTTCTCACGGTGATTTCCGATCGTAAAATTGCAACGGTTGATAATGGCGTAAACATTTATTACCACGCAGAAATAATTTCTTACACCGACTACTATCCCTTCGGCGCCCCCATGTCCCAAGGCACCACCGACCGCACCTGGAGTGTGGAGGAATATCGGTATGGGTTTGGAGGACACGAAGAAGATACAGAGATTTATGGTAGCGGCAATCAAGTCGACATGGGAGATCGGTGGCTTGATGTTAGATTGGGTAGAACACTAAAGATTGATGCAAAATTTTATAAATACCCCTCTCAAAGTCCATATTCTTTTGCTGTGTGCAATCCTATTTTATATGTTGACCCAGACGGAAAAGAAATAGATTTGAGTAATCTTACAGCTGAGGAAATTACAAAGTATAATGCTGTAATTGAAATGTTAAGCAGTAGCGAGCTTTTTAGTTATTATTATCAACAATTAGTTGAGTCCAAAACAAGTTATAAAATTAAAGCCTCAAATGATCTAAATGGTAGACAGGTTGGTGGTTATTTTGATCCAAATAAAAATGAAGTTGGGATTGGAGTGAACTTTAGCAGTTATGTTGTGGCACAAGAACTCTTTCATGCGTATCAGATAGATGGTGGATTTTATTCTAATAATGACCCGAAGCCTTATTCCACTATTGAGACCGAAGGAGATATTATGTCTGCCTATGTTATGCTTGAATGCGGAGGACTTATTCCGACTTTCGGTGATTGGATTGATGATATCTTGTATGAAGCATATGAAAACATTCCGAATTCAACAGAAATCAATAGTAAAGAATATCAGGAAAAATTCCAAAAGGCTGTTGACGATAGGATCCAATACTATGTTAATGAAGGCTTGGATACTCCAACTTATACTTCACCCAATACAGGAGAGGAGCCTAAAGCAATTGAATCAGTAATAAAAGGTGCGGAAGAGGAATTAAATAGCACCGAAAAAGAGAAGAAATAGCCATGAAATGGATAAATTCG
>JAIXWP010000044.1 GCA_027491215.1 Flavobacteriales bacterium
AGCTTTTGCATAAAAGAAAACCTGCATGTTATAAGAGCTAGGCTTGATTTTATGAATAGTGTTTAATTCCAATAATGCGGCAGTCATTACACCGCGCGATTCTGTAAGGTCGCTAAACATTTTGTCCATTCCCTTGCGATGATAGTTGTATGCCAGGTCGCGAAGGGGCTTGAATGTTTGAGTAATGATATTTTCTACTAACCAATATCTATTTTGCTGACCGCGTTCATTGGCTTTCCAACCCGCTTCAGGTGCATTTTGCGCATTGCTGACAATCGTTTGGCAAATCAAGTAATGTTCAGTGCCTCCTTCTGGAGAAAACGTATCATAGTCGGCAGCGAGAATCATATTTGCATAGAATGCAAGAACACTTGAAAGATTATCACGGTGCTGATCAATGCTCCACTGAATTTGTGTGTTTTCTTGAAAAGTAAATTCGAAATCACGATCATTGATGTTGAGAATAGGTGCTTTGTAGTCTGTGTTATAGACTGGACGACTACTACCTACTTGAATACTTCCTTTGAATTGACGTTGGCTTGGTTGCGATTCAACAGTGATTTGAAGATTACAATCGATTCGCTCGGTTTGAGCCCATTCGTCTTTGCTCCATTTTCGGTTATTGATAAATTCTTCAATCGTATTTTCCATTGTCTGGAAAATAGATGCATCAGATAAAATAACTTGGGGCTGTATGATTGTCACGTTGCAATTCAGCTCTTGAGCTTGCAATGTGTTTATGATTATGATAAAACTTAAGAGGCTTACAATTTTCTTCATGGTACTAACATCTTCACAATTTCGGTTATGATGTCATGGGCTACTTCGGACTTGGCCTTTAACCCAAATTCTTTGCTTTTATTGTTAGGCCAAAATAAGGTGATTTTATTCGTATTTCCACCAAATCCTGCACCTTCATCTCGCAAAGAATTCAACACAATCATATCGAGGTTTTTTCTAACCAATTTTGATTGAGCATTGGCCGCTTCATCATTGGTTTCAAGGGCGAATCCAATCATCAATTGTCGATCGTTCTTTCGCTTTCCTAATGTTGCTGCAATATCTTCCGTTGATTCTAATTCGATGATTAGATGGTCATCTGCTTTTTTAATCTTTTGATCGGCTACATTTTTTGGACGGTAGTCAGCCACGGCAGCGGCAAGAATAGTGATATCAGAACTAGCAAAGTGAGCATCACATTTTGCCATCATTTCTTTTGCTGATTCTACACTGATCAATTCAATGGATGGATGCTGGGTACTCAGGTGCGTTGGACCTGTGACCAATACTACTTGCGCTCCCAAGTCTGCTGCTTTAGCCGCAATTTCAAACCCCATTTTTCCGCTTGAGTTATTTCCGATGAATCGCACAGGGTCAAGCTTCTCATGAGTTGGACCCGCAGTGATCAATACTTTTTTTCCTCTGAGAGGAAGATCTGGACGGAAATAATTTAATACGGCTTCGAGAATCTCTTCAGGTTCACCCATGCGTCCTTTGCCAATGAGACCGCTGGCAAGTTCTCCTTGACCTGGCTCAATGATGTGGTGTCCAAAAGATTTGAGTTTATTGATATTCTCTTGTGTTCCGCCATGTAAAAACATATCGTGGTCCATCGCTGGTGCTACCATCACAGGGCATTGAACACTCATATAAGTAGTGAGCAAAAAGTTATCACTTTGTCCACTTGCCATCTTAGCCAACGTGTTGGCGGAAGCAGGAGCCATGATGAATAGATCTGCCCAAATTCCTAGCTGGACATGGTTGGTCCAAGTACCTTTATCTGCATCCTCTGTAAAATCTGAGTAGACTTGCCCTTTCGATAAGGTAGATAGGGTTAGGGGAGTAACGAAGTCAAGGGCACTTTTACTAAGTACCACTTTTACTTCCGCCCCGTGTTGAACGAGTAAGCGCACAAGCCACGAAGACTTGTAAGCCGCAATACTGCCAGAAATGCCAAGAAGAATCTTTTTTCCGTTCAACATACTATGGGTTTTAAAAGAAAAAAGATGGCATATAGCCATCTTTAATATATCGAATGTACGACTTTAATTATAGTTCTGGGTTCACCTCAGGATATTTGTAAAATACCTTGTCTTCAAGAAGCTCTTGAACAGCAATTGAGTGAGGCTTTGGTAAGCGCTCGTAGTGACGAGAGATTTCAATTTGCTCGCGGTTTTCGAATACTTCTTCAAGGTTGTCTTGAGAGCTTCCGAACTCTTCTAGCTTTTGGTTAAGTTCTTCTTTCATTTCTTTAGAGATCTGGCTTGATCTCTTTGAAAGAAGGACCACTGCTTCAAACAGGTTACCATCAACTCTGTTGTAAAGTTCATTGGTGTTGCGAGTAATTGTAGTCTTCGCTGCGTTTGAATTTTTGTAATTGCTCATCTTATATGATCAGTTTGATGCGGTCAATTTTTCTATTTGTCTTCTGCTTTTCTCGTAATATATCTCTGCATCCTTGAGATAATCACTTTTGGGAAAAGCGGTTGCAAAGGTAATATAAGATTCGGTTGCTAGGCGATATCTTTCAAGTTTCTTCTCTGGAACGCTACCTTCGGCGTAAAGATAATAGCTTTTTACAATTAAATAAAGGGCTTCTTCACGATAAATACTTGAGGGATAGGTGGTTTGAAATTCTTTCAAGGCATTGACCGCCCCTTTATACTTCTCGGTGGTGTAGTAAAGTTTTGCTACCTCAAATTCCTTCGACTCAATTTTAGCGTTTAGCGTTCCTATCATGTGATTTGCAGAATCGCGAAGAGCTGACTTTGGAAAAAGGTCCAAGAAAAGCTGTAATTCATTGATGGCAGTCTTGGTATCTGTCTGATCCAGCGAAGCGTCGGGCGATAAGTTGTAGCTGCAAATTGCCGCTAAAAACTGACACTCTTCTGCGCGAGCACTGGTTGAAAAGGTCTTTGCAAAATTCTTGAAATAGTAATTTGATAGATAAAAGTCATGAGCGCCGAATTGGCTTTTTGCGTAGTAATAGTACACATCTTCCGACATTTTGGTTCCTCTTGTCAGACCAATAAGTTCCTCCCAAAGAGGCATCGATTTGATATAGGCTTGATCATTATAAAGCTTCAATGCCATATCAAACTTGACCTGTGGGTTTGGACTCTTAAGGGCTTTACTGTAGTCAGAACAACCAACAGCAACTAAGGCCATCACCACTAGGAAACTAAAAAATATGCGTTTATTTATCATGAGGGCTGCAAAAATAAGCAATCTCTTCTTTAGACGCTTATAAAATCATTTCTACTACAATTAGAAACGAACTAGACAACAACGGCATGTTAATTTTTCGTTTACTCAATCTGCGGTGCACTTTGTATCTTTGCCAAAATATTAATTCCCATTACCTTGGATATTTTTGAAAGAATCAAAACGAATCGTGGACCACTTGGTCAGCATTCTAAAGAATCACATGGATATTTCACGTTCCCAAAACTAGAAGGTGAAATCGGTGCACATATGACTTTCCGTGGAAAGCCTGTGTTAGTATGGAGTTTGAATAACTACATTGGTCTTGCAAACCACCCTGAAATTCGCGAAGTAGACGCTAAAGCTGCCGAGGAATGGGGAATGGCTTACCCAATGGGGGCTCGTATGATGAGCGGCCAAACAAAATATCACGAACAACTAGAGCAGGAATTGGCTTCTTTCATGGGCAAAGAAGATGCATTCCTTCTCAACTTCGGTTATCAAGGCTGCCAGTCGGCTATCGAATCTCTCGTAAGCCGCAACGACGTTATCGTTTACGATAGCGAATGTCACGCTTGTATGATCGATGGTATTCGCCTTCACCAAGGAAAACGCTTCGTGTTCCAACACAATGACATGGAGAGCTTCGAAAAACAATTGAAGCATGCAAAGAAACTTACTGCTACTACAGGCGGTGGTATCCTTGTTTTGACTGAAGGTGTTTTCGGTATGGCTGGTGACCAAGGTAAACTTGCTGAAATCTGCAAATTCAAAGATGAGTATGGCTTCCGACTATTTGTTGATGACGCTCACGGTTTCGGTACCATCGGTAAAGATGGCCGTGGAGCCCCAGATCATCAAGGTGTAGCAGATAAAATCGACGTTTATTTCGGTACGTTCGCTAAAGCTATGGCTACCATCGGTGCGTTTGTTGCTTCTGAAGCTCACGTTATCGAGTACATGAGATATAACATGCGTTCTCAAACATTTGCAAAGTCACTTCCAATGCCAATCGTTATCGGTGCATTGAAGCGTCTTGAAATGATGCGCACTCGTCCAGAACTTCAAGCAGATTTGTGGAAGATTTCACGCCACCTTCAAAGCGGATTGAAAGACGCTGGGTTTGATATCGGTAAAACGGATTCTGTTGTTACTCCTGTATTCCTGAAGGGATCACTTGGAGAAGCTACAAACGTGACACTTGATCTTCGTGAAACTTATGGCGTGTTCTGCTCAATCGTAGTGTACCCAGTTGTTCCAAAAGACGTCATCATGCTTCGTTTGATCCCAACAGTTGTTCACACTATTAAAGATGTGGATTATACGATTGATTGCTTCAAGAAAGTAAGAGAAAAGTTGGAGGCAGGTTCCTACAAAGCAGAAAAAATCGCTTCTTGGGCATAAGTTCTAGAAGATAGAGATACATTATAAAAAGCCCCTTTTTGGGGCTTTTTTATTAGGACGAAGATGTTAGTTTCTATCCATTTGGAGGGTAAAAACAAGTCTTCATTGTATGATTTTTACAAACGGATTTTAACCAAATAAAATAAACACTTATGAAGAAAATTTACTCTCTATTTGTCTTATGTACTTTCGGGATTTTGTGTCTCACATCAGCAGATGATAACTCGGAAGGAAAGGCTGGATTTACGGGCGCTCCAGGAGAGCAAACATGCAATACTAGCGGCTGTCACACTGGTACAATGCTCAATATGGGCGGTGGAGACATCGAAATAACTTCTCCAGATCTTGTAAACTGGGAATATGTTCCAGGCGAATCTTACACCATCAGTGTTACTGTTTCTCAAGCAAACAGAAGCCTTTTTGGTTTTTGCTTTGAAGCACTTCAACCTTCAGGTGATAACGCAGGATTCTTGACAGCTGGTGCTGGGAGCCAAATTTTAACCAAACTAGTTGGTGGAATCTCGAGAAGAAGTGTAACGCACGTTGAAAATGGTGGCGCAACTCCAAATGCACATACTTTCACATTCACTTGGGATGCTCCTGAAACCAATATCGGAAATATTACTTTCTACACTGCTGGTAATGCTACAAACGGGAATGGATTTGCTTCTGGCGACCTTATCTACAGCACTTCACAAGTAGTAACTCCACAGGTAATCTCTGGAATCTCAGAATTGAAGCCTAAAGCGGAAATTCAAGTTTTCCCAAATCCATTCGTTTCGAATGTGAGAATCAACTACCATCTTACCAAGCAAGGTTTGGTGAAAGCTCAAATCTTTGATCTTTCAGGAAGAGAAATCAAGTCAATGGTGAATACTTCACAATGGCCAGGAGACTATTCTATAGACGCTGATCTAAGCGAGCTTGCTTCAGGTCAATATATCATGCACCTATCAGTAAATGGTGAGGTTTTGACTACAGAATTATTACAGAAATAATAATTTACCAATATTTAGAAGGCGCTTTGAGAAAAGCGCCTTTTTTTTGCACCATGTATAAAAGGTATTTTCTCCGAATCGCTTACGATGGAACTAACTATCACGGCTGGCAAAATCAGCCTAATGGGATCACGGTGCAAGAAGTAATCGAAAAGTGGTTGGCGAAAATATTACACGTGCCTCGCGTCGTTACTACAGGGTGTGGCAGAACTGATGCAGGCGTGCACGCAAAGGATTTTTACTTACACTTCAATCCAGAAGTAGAAGATTTAGATATCGAACAAACCATGTTTCGTTTGGGGCATGTGCTCCCAAAAGATATTGCTGCTTATGATCTTTTTCCAGTTCATGAAAATGCGCATACTCGATTTGATGCGGTAGAAAGATCTTACGAGTATCACATGCATTACGTTAGAAGCCCATTCTACAAGGACTTTTCAACCTATTGCAATTATCGACTGGATATTGACAAAATGAATGAAGCTGCGAAATACCTTATCAAACATGGCGATTTCGCATCATTCAGCAGAACTGGTGGCGGACAGAAAACCTCAATCTGTGATGTGAGAGCAGCTTACTGGGAACAGAATGGAGAACGATTAATATTTCATATTACAGCAGATCGCTTTTTGAGAAACATGGTGAGAGCTGTCGTTGGAACATTAATGGATGTCGGTAGAAACAAAATAAGCATAGAACAGTTTGGAGAGATAGTAGAATTAGCCGATAGAAATAAAGCGGGTGACAGCGCAAGGCCTGAAGGATTACACCTTTCAAAAATCGTTTATCCATACATAGATGAAAATGGATACGATATTGAAAAAGCGGTGAAATCAACAACGTTTAGCAATTTCGATAGATCAGTAAAAAATACTTCTGAGGAAGATAAAGAAGAATGAGTACAAGCAGCGGAAAGGCTTTTGAATGGGGCATATTCGCTCGACTTTATGGTAGAAGTAAGCCATATAAATGGTCATTCTTCATCACTGCGTTTTTAGTCATTTTAATTGCACTTTTAAGTCCAGTAAGACCGGAACAACTTCGCATCATCATCGATGAACAAGTACCGCAGGGAAATTATGATGGCGTTATAAAATACACCCTTTGGTTCATAGCCTTTATTGTCTTTGAGGCCATCTTGCAATACTACCAAACGATGCTTGCCAATCGTGTGGCCCAAAGTATTACACTTGATCTTCGTGCTGAATTATACAAGCATGTGCTTCGTTTTAAATTGAGCTATTTCGATCGCACACCGGTGGGGCAGTTTGTTACTCGTCTAATCGGAGATATCGATGGTGTCGCTGAGGTATTCAGTGTAGGCCTTCTTGATATAGGTCGTGATATTTTAAAGCTCGTAGTGATCATTGGATTCATGTTTTATTTGGATTGGAAAATGGCGTTAATCGTAATGATTCCCATACCTATTCTCATCTACGCTACACGCATATTTCAGCGTGCAGTGAAGAGATCATTCAATGATGTGCGAAATGAAGTGTCGCGCATTAATGTTTTCATTCAAGAGCATGTCACCGGCATGAGCATTGTGCAAATTTTTAATCGCCAAAAAAGAGAACAAGAAAAGTTTGATCAGATCAATAAAGAGCATCGAAATGCCCACATTCGAGGGATATGGGCGTATTCAGTGTTTTTTCCTTTAGTGGAGTTACTTTCTGCCGCGTCCGTTTCCCTCATGATTTGGTGGGGACTACATGAATCTTTTGGAGGGAAAATGACTCCTGGATTACTACTCGAGTTCTCCACTTTTATCACGATGATGTACCGCCCAATTCGTCAGATGGCAGATAATTTTAATGTCTTGCAAATGGGCGTAGTCAATGCGGAAAGGGTTTTCAAAGTTTTTGATACTGATGAAAAGCCTGTGGATACAGGTGATTATGACGGCGAGATTATTGGCGATATTTCATTCAAAAATGTTTGGTTTGCCTATCAAGATGAAAACTGGGTTTTGAGAAATATTAACCTTGATATTCAACGAGGTCAGACTGTCGCATTTGTCGGTGCAACAGGTGCAGGAAAGTCAAGTCTAGCAGGACTTTTAAATCGTTTCTATGATTATAATGCTGGCGAGATTTCTATTGACGGAAAGAAACTTGGAGAATATAAAATTGATGCACTCAGATCCCAGATAGGGTTGGTCTTGCAAGATGTTTATTTATTCAATGATTCGATCATGAACAACATCAGATTGTATCAAGAGCATATCACTGATGAAGAAATTATTGAAGCTTCAAAATTTATTGGTACAGATCAGTTCATTTCGAGACTTCCAGGTGGCTATGATTTTGTAGTAGGTGAGCGTGGAGCGAAGCTCAGTGTTGGCCAACGTCAATTAATCTCTTTTGTCAGAGCATACGTTCAGAAGCCTTCGATATTAGTTTTGGATGAAGCTACATCCAGTGTCGATACTGAGTCGGAAATTCTAATTCAACAAGCTACTTCAAAGCTCACCCAAGGCAGAACGAGTATTGTCATTGCTCATAGACTTTTTACGATCCGCCAAGCAGATTTGATTGTGGTGCTCGAAAAAGGGGAAATCATTGAGCAAGGAACGCACGATGAATTATTGGTTCTAGGCGGTGCATACAAACGATTGTTTGAACTTCAATTTCAGACAGAGACGTTTAATTGATATTTTCACGGAAAATTTTCTGTTTTGACTACCCAAGAAAAAGCTACTAAAATCGTGGATCGTATGTATAACAACGACCCGATGTCACAATGGTTAGGAATCCAAAGATTGCAAGACGGTCCTGGAATCTCAAACCTGCAAATGGTGGTAAGACAAGACATGCTTAATGGATTTGCGATTGCACATGGAGGCATAACTTATTCACTGGCAGACAGTGCGTTGGCCTTTGCTTCGAATGCTTATGGAATCCAAGCTGTATCTATTGAAACTTCCATTTCTCATGTTGCCCCAGTGAAGGAAGGAGACGTGCTTACCACCTCAGTAGAAGAGAAAAACTTGACCAGAAGTACTGGTCTTTATTACATCACAGTCTCAAACCAAGAAGGAAAGGCTGTTGCCCATTTTAAAGGTACCGTTTTTCGGACGGGGAAAGAATGGGATATTTAGCCATCAATATTGAGGTTTAAGTCGCCTAGTTTCCTAAGTTTGCGCAAACTTTCCGAAATGAACGGAGGGGTGAATTTTAAGAATGGAAAATACAACAACAAAAGCAGGAAAAGTATCCAAGCTGCTCAGTCAAATTACTGAGTCTGCTACACTAGCTATGGCTCGCATGAGCCGTGAGCTTGCGCAGCAAGGTCATCAAGTAATCAGCCTCTCTCTCGGCGAGCCAGATTTCAATACCCCAGACTTTATTAAAGATGCAGCCAAGGCTGCTATCGACAACAATATCACGCATTATCCTCCTGTAAATGGATTTTTGGATGTACGCCAAGCTATTTCAAAGAAATTTGAAAGAGATAATGGCCTTCATTATTCAGCAGAACAAATTGTCATTTCTACAGGTGCAAAGCAAGCATTGGCAAACGCCATTTTAGCCTTGATTGAAGAAGGGGATGAAGTTTTGATGCCGAGTCCTTTCTGGGTGAGCTATTCTGAAATCGTAAAAATTGCAGGAGGCACTCCAGTGGAGATTTTAGCAAAAGTGGAAAATGATTTTAAAGTTACTCCACATCAATTGGAAGAAGCCATCAACGAGCGCACGAAGCTGATTATTTACAGCTCACCCTGCAATCCTACCGGCAGTGTTTACTCTCGTGAAGAATTGGAAGTGTTTGCTAACATCATCCAAAAACACGAAGGTTTGTATGTCATCTCAGATGAAATTTATGAGCACATCAATTTCTCAGGAAAGACTGCAAGCATTGGTGCTATTGGAAATATGATTGAGCGCACTATTACGGTTAATGGTGTGTCAAAAGCCTTTGCAATGACAGGTTGGAGAATCGGATATATTGGTGCTCCAAAATGGATTGCGGATGCATGCACGAAAATGCAAGGTCAAATCACTAGTGGTGCAAATACTATTGGTCAAATGGCTACAAAGGCCGCAGCAGAGGCAGATCCGAAGGAAGTTCAATTCATGATTGATGTCTTCAAAAAGAGAAGAGATCTTGTCTATGGTTTACTAAAAGAAATTCCAAACATCAAGTGCAATCTTCCAGAAGGAGCATTCTATTTCTTCCCTGATGTATCGGCTTACTTCGGAAAGAAAGATGGAGATATCGTCATCAAAGATGCAACGGACTTGAGCATGTATATGCTGCGTAAAGAGCTCGTGGCAGTGGTAACAGGTGAAGCATTTGGTGATTCAAATTGCATTCGTATTTCTTATGCAGCATCTGAAGAAACTTTAATTGAAGCACTAAGAAGAATCAAAGCAGCATTGGCTGCATTGAACTAATTTATTTTTTAGAATGAATAAAGAGGAAATATCAAATCTTTTCAATCAGTTTAATCAACTCACTGCACTGATCATTGGTGATGTCATGATTGATGCTTACTACTGGGGCAAGGTAGATCGTATTTCGCCAGAGGCCCCTGTTCCCGTGGTGCATGTGCAGCGCAAAGAAAATCGATTGGGAGGTGCAGCAAATGTGGCTCTCAATGTGAAAAGTCTTGGTGCAAAAGCAATCATGTGCAGTGTTGTAGGCGATGGTTCGAAAGGCGATGTTTTCAGAAAGACATGCAAGGAAAGTGGTTTCTCTACAGAGGGAATTATTGACAGTGTGGACCGCATGACAACTGTGAAAACACGCGTGATTGCAGCAGGACACCACATCGTAAGAATTGATGATGAAATCACATCGCCGCTCTCAAATACAGATGAAAGAAATTTATTGGATTGCATTCAACAAATTCTTCAACGTCAAAAAATTGATGTAGTCATTTTTGAAGATTACAACAAAGGAGTTCTCACTCCTAAAGTTATTTCAACGGTTCTTGGATGGGCTGAAGAGCGCAATATTCCGACGGCAGTAGATCCAAAGAAAGATCACTTTTTCCTTTATCAAAAGTGTAGTTTATTCAAGCCAAATTTGAAAGAATTGAAAGAAGGCTTGCTTGTAGAATTCGATAAAGCAGATACTGCAAGTTTGAAAAATGCAATGACATCATTGTCAGAAAAACTGAACTGCAAAACAGCAATGGTAACATTATCTGAGTTAGGTGTAATGACTCATCACGGAGGTGCATTTCATCATGAACCAGCTCATGAACGTGAGATCAATGATGTATCAGGTGCCGGTGATACAGTGATCAGTGTTGCTGCATTGGCCCTTGCCTCAGGCGTGAGTCCTGAAGACTATGCAAAGCTTGCAAATCTCGCAGGTGGTTTGGTTTGTGAAAAAGTAGGTGTAGTGCCTATCGATAAAGAACGCTTGCAAGAAGAAGCATACAAGCACTTATAAATATGAGTTGGTCTCAGTTTCGCGAAAAAGCTAATTTGCTTTTATTTAAAAGCAAAGAGAAGGTACTTGGTGCCTTCAAAGGCTTGAGCATAGCTGTGACTCTACTAGCCATTGGAACCATGATTTGGATCTATGGCTTCCGATTAACAGAAGAAGACAAACAAGTAGCCCTATATATTATTAAGGGCTCTTTTCTTTTTTATATCATACATTATTTAACAAGAATAGTATATGATTTTCACCCTATCGATTTTCTAAAAAGAACATGGTTTGAAGGGGTGATGATGTCGCTGCTTCTTATTGAAGGAATAAGCTCTTCACTATTTGATACACTGCTTCTAGAGAATGTATTTAAAAGCATAGGTCTATCGGGTTTTGCGGGATTCAGCACCGTGATTATTCAAGTTTATTTCTTGATTGTTGTCATAAATGAGTTCTTGCGGAATAGTGACCTCCTTCCACGTATCAAGTTGAATCCTGCGATCATTTTCGTGCTTTCCTTCGTGACCATCATTATGGGAGGGACATTTTTATTGATGCTTCCTGAGATGACTACGAATGGAATTACATTCATAGATGCATTGTTTACCTCAACAAGCGCGACATGTGTAACGGGACTGATGACGCTTGATGCACACACAGCATTCACCTTTAAAGGACAGTTTGTTATTCTAGCATTGATCAAGCTTGGAGGAACAAACATCATTGCATTCGGTGGATTTTTGTCATTGATGAGCAAAGTAGGGGTGGGGATTCGCCACCACCAAGTGATTGAAGGTTTCGTTGCAAAAAATAATATTCTTTCTGCGAGTGGCATGCTGGGAAAAGTGTTGTTATGGACATTGATGATTGAACTCGGTGGAGCTGCTGCAATGTATTATCTATGGGATCCAAACATCCAGTGGTATGACAATGGCGAACGATTGTTTTACTCTATTTTCCACAGTATGTCTGCGTTTAATAACGCCGGTATTAGTTTGTTTACGGATGGACTTTACAATGAAGCGGTGCGGTACAATTATCTCGTTCATTGGGTGGTAGCAATCCAAATCTTTTTAGGGGCTCTTGGAATCTTGGCAATCTTCGACTTATTCCAACCCGAAAAACTTCGTTTGCGCCTCAAGTATCCTTGGAAACAAATTGATTTTTCTACAAAAATTGCCCTTTATGTTTCTTTATGGTTGGTTGCTATCGGGGCAGTATTTATATACTTCACAGAGCGAAATGGAACCCTTGCAGGTCATAGTCTTTTTGGTCAAATTACAGGTGCCGTTTTTCAGTCGATTACTCCTCGAACCGCTGGTTATAATACAGTGAATTACGCTGCGCTTTCTGTGCCAACAGTAATGATGATGATTGCGCTCATGTATATTGGAGCAAGTAGTACATCAACAGGTGGTGGTATAAAAACGAGCAGCCTCGCTATTATTTGGGCTGATGTACGAGCAGTGATGACAGGCCAAGAAAGGGCTGTGCTTTGGAAAAGAACAATTGGTGCGTCCTTGAAGAGCAGTGCTTACAGTATTGCAATCATCTATGTGGTGATGAACTTCATTGGGACCATTCTTCTAAGCTTTACGGAATGGCAAGTTCTATCCATGCCGCAATTTGACCTCACGGATCTTGTATTTGAGCAGGTTTCAGCTTTCAGTACGGTGGGACTTTCTTTAGGAATCACGGGGCTCCTTAGTGAGGCTGGAAAGTATATCCTTGTGGGCTCTATGTTCGTTGGCAGGGTAGGCACATTTACCATTGCTTTCGCATTAGCAGGTAAATTTGCACAACAGAAATTCAAATATCCAGAAGCAGAGACAATTGTGGGTTAAGCGAACAAAAAGGTAAGAATTGACTTTTGCTTTTATAATTTAGACAAGAATGGGAACTCCAGTAAAGCCATATAATGAGGGCGGTAAAAAGGAAGAGGTAGAAAAAATGTTTGACAACATAGCCCACAGCTATGATTTCCTCAACCACTTTTTCTCACTTGGGATTGATATTCTATGGAGAAAAAAAGCAATTCGCATTTTAAAAAAGGAAAATCCGAAACTCGTTTTAGATGTAGCAACAGGCACCGCAGACTTTGCAATGGAGGCTGTTAGAATGAATCTTGGCGCTGATAAAATTGTTGGAGTAGATATCAGCGAAGGAATGCTTGATGTTGGAAGAAAAAAAATCAAAGAAAAAGGGTGGGACTCCAAAATCGAATTGAAAAAAGGGGATTCAGAAAACCTGCCATTTGATACAAGCACATTTGATGGCTATACTGTAGCATTTGGTGTAAGGAACTTCGAGAACCTTGAAAAAGGGATGGCCGAAATGTTACGCGTATTGAAGCCAGGTGCCCTTGGTATTGTACTTGAATTTTCAAAACCAAAGAAGTTTCCTGTAAAGCAGGGCTTTCAGGTTTATTTTAAATATATCATGCCATTAATTGGTAAAGTAGTCTCTAAAGATAATCGTGCATACGCTTATCTTCCAGAGTCGGTTCAAGCTTTTCCATCAGGTACAGATTTTCTAGATGTAATGAAAAAAGTAGGCTATATCGATACGAAGTGTATTCCGGTTTCTGGAGGCATTGCGAGTATCTATCTCGGCCGCAAAATGAAATGAAGAAAGACGTTTACCCATCCATCCTAAAAGGAGAAATCAAAGCTCCAGGAAGCAAGAGCATTGCGCAACGCATGGTAGCTGCCGCTTTGATGGCCAAGGGTAAAACGGTTCTTTATGATTATCCTGATAGTGCAGATTGTCAGGCTGCTCTGCAAGTGGCACAATCACTTGGCGCAGTTGTCACCAAAGTGGGAAATGAAGTAACTATTCAAGGAGGGTTTCCGCAGAATTTTCAAACGGGTATTCGAAATCCAAAGCCACAAATTTTTTGTGGTGAATCTGGTTTGGCAAGCCGAATGTTTACGCCGATTGCAGCTCTATATTCTGAATCAATAATGGTGGAAGGTGAGGGCAGTCTTTTGACTCGTCCCTTCACAGAATTCGATGCTGTGCTTCCTGCTTTGGGAGCGGAGTGCGAGTCCACCAACGGTAAATTACCGATTCGTGTAAAGGGGCCAATTCAAGGAGGTAAGGCAACATTAGATGGTTCTGTGTCTTCTCAGTTTCTTACTGGTTTGTTGATGGCTTTGCCAAAGGCTTCAACGAATAGTAAAATTGAAGTACAGAATCTGACAAGCATCCCTTATGTGAAGATGACAATCGAAGTGGCGGGACTATTTGGTGTTGAAATAAAGCATAGTCATTTCGAAACATTCACTGTAAAAGCAAACCAGAGTTATCAGCCTTTGAAGATAGCAGTGCCCGGCGATTGGAGCGGCGCTGCTTTTTTGATTGTTGCTGCGGCCATTGCAAGTGAAGAAGGTGTAACCATTACCAATCTCAGTAACGATATCACTCAAGCAGATAGCAGAATTTTAGAGGTGTTGGAAAAAGCGAAAGTTCATTTTACTATTGATAAAAAAGGCCTCTTTGTAAAGCAAAGCGAAATAGAAGCATTTGAGTTTGATGCTACTGACTGCCCAGATTTAATGCCACCTGTTGCTGCATTAGCTGCTTTCGCAAATGGTGTTTCAACGCTCAAAGGAGCGAAGCGTTTAGTGCATAAAGAGAGCAATCGCTCAAAAGCCTTACAGGAAGAATTTGGCAAAGCAAATATTCGTGTTGTAGTGCGTGACGATGAGATGATGGTCTATCCATCACACATACGTCCAGCCATTTTGAATTCGCATAATGATCACAGAATAGCAATGGCTGCGGCTTTGCTAGGTATTGGCGGAGATAAAATTTCAGTCATGGGAGCAGCGTGCGTTAGCAAGTCTTATCCCGATTTCTTTGAGGCGATGCAAAGCATTGGGGCAAAAATTTCAGGCAAATAATTGCCTCTCACTGTTATATTCGCAATATGAAATTTTCAGCACAACAAATTGCAGGGATGCTTGGCGGCCAAGTAGAAGGTAATCCTGAAGTATTGGTGGACAATCTTTCTAAAATTGAAGAAGGAAAGCCTGGTACTCTCACCTTCTTGGCAAATCCAAAATATGCTCATTATATCTACGAAACAAAAGCGAGTATTGCAATCGTTTCAAATGATTTTGTCGCTGAAAATACACTTCCATCAGACCTTACGCTTGTTCGTGTGGCCGATGCTTACGCGAGTTTCGCGAAGCTTTTAGAAGCGTACAATAGCTTAAAAAAACCACAGCCTTCGATTCATAAAGCCTCTGTAATTGCAGACACGTCTTCTGTAGGAGAAGGTGTTCATATCGCAGCATTTGTCGTAGTCGGCGAGAACGCAAAAATTGGGAAGGGATGTATCATTCACGCAGGATCTGTGGTTGGTGATAATGTAATTTTAGGTGAAGGAACTGTTCTTTATGCAGGAGTGAAAGTTTATCCAGACTGCACGATTGGAGCGCATTGCACACTGCACTCAGGTGTAGTGATAGGTGGTGATGGATTCGGATTCGCTCCAAACTCCGAAAATAATTATTCGAAAGTTCCTCAAATCGGAAATGTGATCATTGAAGATCATGTTGAAGTCGGAGCCAACACTACAATTGATAGGGCAACATTGGGATCAACCATTATTCGTAGAGGCGTCAAGATTGATAACCTCATACAAATTGCGCATAATGTGGAAATTGGAGAGAATACGGTTATCGCAGCTCAGACGGGCATTGCAGGATCAACGAAGATTGGTAAAAATTGCATGATCGGTGGTCAAGTCGGAATAGTGGGGCATATTACTATTGCAGATGGTACCAAGATCGCAGCACAAAGCGGCATCGGAAGTGAGATTAAAGAGCCAAATACCATAGTGCAAGGTTCACCCGCTTTCTCAATCATGGACTTCAAGAAGAGTTATGTTGGTTTTAGAAAGCTTCCAGATATAATGAAGAGATTGGAAGATCTAGAAAAAAAGGATTAGTTCAATTAGCGAAGACCATTCAATACGAAATGCTCTTTAGTCATCCTTTTTTCCAAAAATAAAATACCGAAATGATAAAAGTCGAGCGAAAGGGAATACTCTTCTCTCGCAGATACTTCCTGCCAAGCAGTGGTCATTTCTTTCGACCAATAGATATCATCGAGTATGATGATAGCATTTTCCGATAGCTTATCTCTGAAAATATCTATGTACTTCAATGTCGCTTCATAGCGATGATTGCCATCAATGTAGAGTAGATCGATTTTTTTTTCTAAATCAAGAATGGCGGGTATCGTTGAAGAAAATTCTCCAATGTGCAAAGAGACGTTAGTAGCTTTTTCCTCAATAAATAATTGATTAGCAAATGCTGCAATTTCTGGACTTCCTTCGAGGGTATGAATATTAGCCTTTGGTAGTGCTTTAGAGAAATACAATGTTGTTAGCCCTAGACTCGTGCCCATTTCAATAATGGTTTCAGGCTGGAACCTGCGGGCAAGTTTAAAGAAAGCTTCTGCTTGAGTTTTTGGTGCAAGTGCAGATTTTGCGATATCGCAAACCCTACGTTTTGAATCCTTGTGTTTTCTTGATCCAGCGCCGAAATCTTGAACTTCAATTTCCTTCGTGTTTTTTGAAAGCTCTTTTCGAAGTATCTGAAGTCTCTTAAATTCGGGGGAGGTGTTTTTCTTGGAAAGAACTTGATCTGTCAATTCATAAACAAGCGGTGAATGAACGCCATGACGCCATTTACCAATCCATTTGTGGAGTAGGAAGTGGTAAATTTCATGTAAGGCGTCGCTCATATTTTGCAAAGATGCGGCTAAGGTCTTTTTAAAAAAAATATCCTCATTAACGTTTCATTTGATACGATGGCACCATGTTTGGCTATTTTTGGACCTAATTAATTCTATACGACCTATGAAGAAAGTCCTTTTAATGCTCTTGTTAGCAACCCCATTTTTTGCAATGTCACAAGACAAAGCAGCACCACTTACAGCTCCTGCAGCACAAGATAAAGCATCAAATGCTTCAAGCGTTGATGCAATTTTCGGTGAGATCATTTTAACTGAAAACCCACTAGGTGGAGCCGTTATCCGTCTTGAATTCGGTAAAGAGGGAATGGGATCCATCGAAGATAAAGAATTGCTTGCAACAATTGGAGAGGCTCGTAAAATGCAGTTCTCGAATATTCCAGATGCATTGTTTTACATGAGTAACCTCGGTTATAAGTTTGTTACATCATACAGCATCACCAATGGCAAGACTCCAGAAACGCACATGGTTTTGGAAAAGAGAATGGGTAAGAGAGAAGGTCAGCGTCCAAACGGTGCTACTAGACCATCAGAACGCCCGGGTACTGGTAATAAGCCAGTAGTAAATGATAAAGGTGCAACCAACGAAAAAACTCCAGCTCCTGCTAAAGACGGGAAGTCAGGAAAGAAATAGTCTTCACATTAGAAAAGTATAACCGCCGATAACCTCGGCGGTTTTTTTATGCCATGTGCAATAGAGATGTCCATGTTAGCTACATTTTTGACAGCGAGCACGGACTTCATGAGCTTGATGACTGACAAATTTGCGGTTGTGTCAGTCTTTTTTCAAATGGCACTATGCTTGACAATCGCGGGCAGTTCAAAAAGCAAAAAACAATTACAATGAGCAAGATTATAGGAATTGACCTCGGTACGACCAATAGCTGTGTATCAGTGATGGAAGGTAACCAGCCGGTGGTAATTGAAAACAGTGAAGGAAAACGCACCACTCCCTCCGTAGTAGCGTTTGTGGATGGAGGAGAGCGTAAAGTGGGTGATCCTGCGAAAAGACAGGCCATCACTAATCCTACAAAGACTATTTATTCTATCAAGCGCTTCATGGGAAGCAGCTACGATGAATGTGCTAAAGAAGCAACACGTGTTCCATATCAAGTAGTAAGAGGCGACAACAACACTCCAAGAGTTAAAATCGACGAGCGCTTATACAGTCCACAAGAAATTTCAGCAATGGTTCTTCAAAAAATGAAGAAGACTGCAGAAGATTATTTGGGTCATGAAGTGACAGAAGCCGTTATTACAGTACCTGCATATTTTAATGACGCGCAGCGTCAAGCAACAAAAGAAGCTGGTGAGATCGCAGGCTTGAAAGTGAAGAGAATTATCAATGCGCCTACTGCTGCGGCTTTGGCTTATGGCCTTGACAAGAAAGCGCAAGACATGAAAATCGTAGTTTTTGACTGCGGTGGTGGAACGCATGACGTGTCTATCCTCGAGTTGGGCGACGGTGTATTCGAAGTGCTTTCAACAGATGGTGACACACACTTAGGTGGTGATGATTTCGACCAAGTAATCATCGATTGGTTGGTTCAAGAATTTAAAAATGAAAACGGAAACTTAGATTTAACTAAGGATCCAATGGCTCTTCAACGCTTGAAAGAGGCTGCTGAAAAGGCTAAAATTGAATTATCGAGCTCTAGCTCTACAGAAATCAATTTGCCTTACATCATGCCAGTGGATGGTATTCCAAAGCACTTGGTTCGTTCACTTTCTCGTGCAAAGTTTGAGCAATTAGCGGATAGCTTGATTCAACGCACAATAGCGCCATGCGCAAGTGCTTTGAAGGCTGCGGGTCTTTCTACTAGCGACATTCAAGAAGTAATCTTGGTTGGTGGATCAACACGTATTCCAGCTATTCAGGAAGCAGTAAAGAAATATTTCGGTAAAGAGCCGAGCAAAGGCGTAAACCCAGATGAAGTAGTAGCAATTGGAGCATCTATTCAAGGTGGTGTATTGACTGGTGAAGTGAAGGATGTCCTTCTTTTGGATGTAACTCCACTTTCATTGGGTATCGAAACAATGGGTGGTGTATTCACAAAGTTGATTGAAGCAAATACTACCATTCCTACACAGAAATCGGAAGTGTTCTCTACAGCTAGTGATAATCAACCAAGCGTTGAGATTCACGTAGTTCAAGGTGAAAGAGCGATGGCGAAGGACAACAGAACAATCGGACGATTCCATTTAGACGGTCTTCCACCAGCTCCAAGAGGCATTCCTCAAATCGAAGTTATTTTCGATATTGATGCAAATGGTATTATCAATGTGAGTGCAAAAGATAAAGCGACCAATAAGATTCAGTCGATTCGTATCGAAGCTTCTAGCGGTTTGTCCAAAGAAGATATCGAGAAGATGAAGCGCGAAGCTGAAGCAAATGCTGAGTCAGATCGCAAAGCGAAAGAAGAAGCAGATATCGTTAACCAAGCTGATACACTTATTTTCCAAACAGAAAAAAATCTGAAGGAATTTGGAGAGAAACTTCCAGCAGATAAGAAGACGCAAATCGAAGACGCATTGAATGACTTGAAAAAGGCACATGCTGAGAAAAATTTGGAGAGCATACGCACTTCAATGGATCACTTGAATCAAGTGTTCCAAGCAGCAAGCCAAGACATGTACAATGCCGGTAATGCGGGTGCTGCAGATGGCGAACCTACAGCGTCAAATAGCGCAGCAGATGCAGAGGTAACTGATGTCGATTTCGAAGAAGTAAAAGACGATAAGAAATAATCTCGTCAAAGAGTATAAAAAAGGAGCTTTCGAGCTCCTTTTTTATTTTATTATATTTGTGCATCCCACTTCCTCTCTTACAAAGAGCCATATACGATGAACGAAATAAATTATAGAGATATCCTTAAGGACGCTCCTTTTGGGTACTCTCTTGTGGAGTTAGCTATTGATTCCGAGGGGGTTATTTATGACTTTACATTTGTTGAAGTCAATGAGGCTCTTTCAAAGGCAATAAGCAAAGCACAGGTAGGTAAAACATTTTGTGGGATTTGGGATCCCCAATCTGTTTCCGTGCGCATCCTTTTTGAGCGGATTAATGAGGCGTACCAGCTAAAATCGAACATCACATTCAATCACTTCTCTGAAGAGCTTCAGGGTTGGTATTCCATTTATGTCCAGTTTTTAAGCGATAAACGGGCAACGCTCCTATCATTAGATCGAACGATCGAAAAAAGAAATGAAGATTTGATTTGGAGCATCATCGAATTATTTGATGATATCCTTTTTGAAATGGATGATAATTACGTCTTCACTGATGTCTTATCTCATAGTGATGAAAACCTCTTTTTGCCAAAAGAAAAAATCATTGGGATGAGCCTTGGACAAATCTTTCAAGGGGAATTGTATGATCATGCTCACGATGCTTTTGAAAAAGCGAAAAAAGAAGGCAGAGTTCAAAGTTTTGAATACCCTTCTCCAGTTAAGGATGATACACGTTGGTTTAAAGCAACGATTTTAAGAATTAGAAAAAAAAAAAAAAAAGACCACTTCCTC
>JAIXWP010000015.1 GCA_027491215.1 Flavobacteriales bacterium
ATTCAATCGAGAAATATTTTCGGAATGCAGATGGCGCGCGCGACTTATGAGGGGACGAAGAAACTCATGAACAAACGTCCGCTGGTGCTCACAAGAGCGGGTTTCTCCGGAATTCAACGCTATTCCGCTGTTTGGACTGGAGACAACACTGCCAACGAAGATCACATGCTTTTGGGAGTTCGCTTATTAAATAGTCTTGGCTTGAGCGGTGTTGCAAATTGTGGTGTCGATGTAGGAGGATTTAATGGAGATGCCTCTGCATCACTATACACGAGATGGATGACCATTGGTGCATTTTCTCCTTTCTATCGTGCGCACAAAATGATCAATATGAAAGAGTCGGAGCCGTGGAGTTATGGAGAAGAATCGGAGGCCATTGTAAAATATTATATTCAATTGCGATATAAAATGATGCCGTATTTGTACAGCACATTCTATGAAGCAACGAAGACGGGAATGCCCGTCAATCGATCATTAGCGATTGATCATAGCTTCGATTGGAGAACTTATTCAGGTACCTATCAGAACCAATATTATTTTGGAGAAGCATTTTTAATTGCGCCTGTTGCGAGCACACAAAATTCAACCAAAGTATTCTTGCCAGCAGGGGAGTGGTATGATTTCCATAATGATGTAAAGCACAAAGGAGATCAAGTGGAATTAGTAGAGAGTCCATTGTACCGATTACCCATCTTCGTAAAAGCAGGATCAATCGTACCGATGCAAAAAGTTGTGCAGTCCTTTAGTGAGTCCGCGGGAGACACTCTATACATTCACATTTACAAGGGCGATGCGTTTAATAGTTTTGTTTACTACGAGGATGATGGTGAGTCCTATGCTTTCGAGAAAGGAGAGTATTTCCAACAGGAAATCATTTATGATGGAAAGAAAAATGAGATTTCCTTTGGCAAAGCGGGCGGAAGTAAACCATCAAAATTCAAGGTAAAAAGTATTGTTCTTCATGGATTTGAAAAAGACAGCTTGCCAAAAGTTGATGGCAATATTCTTACTTTTAACCCTGTAATGGACACTATGCTATTTCCTGCAGCATTGTATAGCAATGAACTATACTATGCTCCGAAAGAAGAAGTGCGCGTATTCAAAAATTAATACGACTGTATGTCAAAGACGAAAACCTTGCCTAAGCTGCATTCCGACTTCTCTGTGGATTGCGTGATCTTTGGATTTGATGAAGGGGAGTTAAAGATATTATTGATAGAAAGAAATGCCGAGCCATTCGATAAATGGAAGGCTTTGCCCGGTAACTTGGTTAAAGGTGATGAAGAGATAGAAGAAGCCGCTGAACGCGTCTTGTATGAATTGTCGGGTTTGGAAAATGTGTACATGGAACAATTCCGAACCTTCGGAGGAGTAAACCGACATCCACAAGGCCGAGTGATTACTGTTGCTTATTACGCGATCATTCAAAGTTCGTCGCAAGGTTTGCATCCGGTTACAAATTATGCAAAGGACGCCTTTTGGTGGCCAGCCCACGATTTGCCTAAGCTTGCATTCGACCATACTGAAATCGCGGAGGCTGCCATAGAACAGTTGCGATACAAACTCAAGCACGAGCCTATCGGATTTGAGTTATTGCCCAAAGAATTTACGTTTTCACAATTACATCACCTCTATGAAGTGATTTTAGAACGCCCTATTGATAAGCGTAATTTTAAAAAGAAGATCATGAGTTTTAAAATCCTCACCGATCTAAAAAAGAAGCAAACCGGCGTTCCCCACCGCGCCCCCTGGCTCTACACCTGGAACCACAACAAATACGAAGCACTGAAGAAAAAGGGGTTTGTGTTTGAGATATAATTCTCAATTCGTAATTCGTAATTCGAAACTCCCCAACCCCCAACTCCCAACCCCCAACCCCCAACCCCTAACCCCCAACCCCCAACCCCCAACCCCTATCACAATGTCCGACTCATCCTCTTCTTCAGGAATATTTAAAATGATCCTTGTGATTGGTGCGGCGATTGTCGGCATGTTTCGAACGTGCGGGCGATTTGCGGATGACGCTGTGGATATCGGTCGACACTCAGATGAGTTTGTCGATATGGGAAGATCAGGTGGTCGAATGGATGATGCAGCGCGATATTCAGATGAAGTAATTGATGGACGACGAATGTATCGCAATGCGAATGCACTCAGTTCCGAAGAGTCGGCTATCATAAAGATGGGAGATGTGGATGCTAATTTGGTACATACATTAGAGGATGGATCGTCATTAAAGAAATCCATTCAAGCTACGAAGGGGATGTCGCCGCAAATGAGAATGCAGATGCTCTATGTGGAATATATGCCAGCCAGTGTGAGAAATGTGGTCACTGAACCTGGGGGAGAAGAAATGTATTTTCTGATGATGGGGAAACGCTTTTCGGAAGAAGAGATGTACGTGTTGCGCGAGATATTTGATCTGAAAATAAAACCCTCGAATAAGTTTGATGACTTTGTCTATATCCGTGATACTCCCAAGAATTACAAGGCTACTAATGACATCGATGAATTAAATAAACGTGCTTTTGAAGATTTCACTAAGCAAAAAGAAGGTATCAAAGAAATCGAATTCACCACAGTTGAATCTAGCATGCCACATCACTCGATTACCAATGATGAAATAGAACGCATTGCAAAAAGAAAGAAGGTTATTGTAGAAACGAAGATAGAAAAGTCTACTGCGAAGAAACTATATGATGGTGGTCTGAAGGTGGTAAAAACGGCAAAAACATTTATCAGGGCTTCTAAATTGTTTAAGAAAGATTTTGAGGTATTTATTTATTGCCCATCTGATGATGCCTCATTCATGGATCATTATAAGGTGAATCTCGAAGAGGCACAAAGCATGCGTAGAAGTATGGCATCGTTGGATAAATTGAATGGAATTAAATTAATTGAGCATATTTCAGAAATCAAGAAAGAAACAGTGAGTTCTAATCTCGCTGATGCGAAATTGCGGGTGATCATTGCCAATACCGAAAATTTCAAAGGCAATGAATTCATGTATATTCAAGAGACCCGTACGATTCGGATGTCCGTTCAGTGTTTTAGTCTTGATCAATTAAATACAGAAAGTAGAGGTTTTGTTTTCCAAGAATTAGCGAATGCATTTTTGCAAACCAAAGGTCCAGGGACTCAATTATTGAATGATTATCTTGATAAGTTAGGACTTAAGTACAGCGAATTAATCTACACCAAGTCTAACAAATCGATCAGCGCACAAGTATTATTCGGCGCCGCTCCAATCGACGATTCCTTCGGAGTGAATTATTTTAGATGAGTTTAGGCTATGGTAGAGTATCATAAGAATACA
>JAIXWP010000018.1 GCA_027491215.1 Flavobacteriales bacterium
ACTAATCTTACTGTGAGCCTTACAATTGATTTTATAGTCCTTTGTGTGTTCTTGATTATTCCTGGAGTAATTTTCAAGAGATTCTATTTTTATGATGAATTTTCTAAGCAGTTCTCCATAAGAGAACCACTTTACAACACATTATTCTACGCTATCATTCCAGGAATTGTGGTACAGATAGTTGGATACGTAATCTATTCTTCCGTCCACAATCAAGTAGATATTGTGCTTTGTATAAATTCTATCAAGGCAATTTTCTCCAAAGAAGTGGGAACAAATAATCACTTATCAATCCTAAATAATACCAATATAAATTTTCTATTCTATCATCAGATTTCAGTTTGCATGCTCGCCTTAGTATTAGGGTTTTCTTTATCTCGACTCATCCGATTTTTCAAACTTGATAGGAAGACTAGAATTCTAAGGTTTAAAAATGAGTGGTATTATATCTTTAGTGGTGAAATCTTGGAATTTAAAAAATTCAGAACACATTTTAGCAACGTCCAATTCAGTAATATAATTGAAGGCGATCAATTCCTCACACACATAGATGTCGCTATTGACGCACCTAATGGCTTTGAATTTTACAGTGGATTTTTGGTCGATTATGCGCTCAAAGATTCCGATCCATCAGAACTTGATAAACTCTTTCTGAGAAGAGCATGTCGCTACATTCCAATAGAAAACGATCAAGAAAACAGTCAAGATAGCATTAAATCAAACGATAAAGAAAACATTCAGAAACTTGATTCATCAAACATCCATCTTCGTGGCAAGAAGGTAGCCATTCCTGGGCATATTTTCATTCTAGAAACAGATAAGCTTTTAAATCTCAACGTCACCTATATACCTCGAAAAAAAACTAAAGAACAAGTAAAAAAAGGAAGTGCTTTTGAGGTGTTTCTAAACATCCTTATTCCCATAACAATCTTTTGGCTTTGGATAGAAATAGGATTCGAAATAAATGGGCTGGTCTCATGCTTATTGTATCCAGTTGATCTCAACTTCGATATGCTAAATTGGGTGGATAAAATTATTCTTGCGCTCGCATTAAATTACTCCTTATCGGTCATACCCCCAAGTACAAAATCAAAAGGGTATGTTGCCTTATTAGGAGTATTATTCTTGGTTCTCTTTTGGCTCCTCGCAATATGGTAACTTCAAAGCTCATCGTGTTCCAGTCTCCCCCACTAGTCACTAAACTAGTCACTAGTAGTTAGTATCTAGTAACTATAAGTATTATGACCAAAAGAGAATTTTTTATTGTGATGGTGCGCTTGGGTTAACTTAGTTTATCCTAATTCAAATGTTGTAATCCCATAGATATTATTGATGTCTATTTTCGGTGGGGTGCCGTAGTACATTCTTGCACATTCAAAAACATAGTTGCCATTGTATTTTTCTACGAGGTCTATGGCATTTTGATTTGTAGTTGGTATGTCGAGATATATCAAGTTGTCGGGAGCAATGCTGAGGCTTGATTTAAATAGTTCTTCTGCCACTGCTGGATTGTCTGCAAATAGGGGGCCTATTTTATATCCTTTATCCGCTTTTCTGATGACCGCGTATCCCAAGATTTTATCGTTTTCAGAGTATTTTACAGCTTTACTTTCGGGCATTTGCAGCCAGTTTATTAAAAAATTGCTTCTTTGAAATCCGAAATGTATTTGATCATATTCTATTATGTCTGTGACATCTTCTTGATTGATTAAAGATACATTGCTTGATGCTGGAATATTTTGGCTATTGAATTCGTACCTCTCGTCTCTAAATGCGATATTGAATCCACCTTTGTTATAGAATGGTTGCATTGCAAGCACCCCGTCCATTCCAATGGAGGCATTACTATGAAGTCTACTGATTAGAAGATCTCTTCTAAAATGCCATAACTTATTTCCAAGTCCTTTGTTTCGATAATCTTTGTGTACAATGAATAATCCCATAAATCCGAATTCTCGATTATATGAAATTATAGCTCCTCCGGCGATTAATTTATCATCAGAATAGAATCCATAAAATCCGTCTGGATCGGTATTCCAAAACACGTCGACATCATTTTTTCCAGGATTCCATCCTTCATCTAGCGCCCAGTTAATGAGGGTGTGCAAATCATCTTTATTGATTTTCTCAATCGAAATATTTTCAAGATTCATTTTTGAATGATATTCATTAACTCCAATTGTTTTTGTTAAGGCTTTCGGCTTTCGGTGAAGGATTGTTTTTTATTGCTGTCTATATTATTCAACTCATTTACTCCTCAATCACTTCCATCACGTATCTGAAACCGATGGTGGGGGCGGGTTTGTAGAAATTGGAGAATTTTCCTTCGCTTCCAATTTGCATTGCTTCTGCATTGTCTAGCCAGCATCCACCCATCGTTTGTTCTTTATTTGCTATCATCTCTGCTACGTTTCCACTCATGTTGTAGAGACCAAAACCATTGGGTAGATAGGACTTGGATGGAGCTGTTAGTTGAGCGCCGTCGTTGTGTATGTTGGCCACTCCCATTGTATCTTCTGCTGCTCGTACAAAGTTGCACAATGGAACACCTTTTTCGTTCATCAATCGATTGCCTTCCCACGGATAAATTGCTTCGGGATTTCCTCCTTTGGCAGCGGTAATCCATTCTTGTTCTGTGGGCAATCTGAATATGACTTTTTTGAATTTTCTTTTTTCGTTGGCGTTATATAGATCCGTCATCCACTGACAAAAGAGTGTAGCTCCTTCGTGGCTAATATTAACGACAGGATAAACGCCATACGCTGGATGAGAATGATAATGAACAGTTAAAGGTTCACCATATTTAAGATCTGTTGTCCAATTCGTGGTGTCAATTTGAGCAATTTGAAGCTCTTTTGTTCTGTTATCTTCTTTCAGGTTTTTTAGAAAAACCGAATACTGCGCATTCGTTACCTCTGTCTTAGAAAAGTAGAGATTCTCTTGTGTTTTTGCTAAACTCTTTTGGGTTGCCTTTAAATCTAATCTATTGGTTTGTCCATTTGCTAATAGTCCAAAGAACAAGATCATTCCGATTAATGTAGTTTTTTTCATCTGTTTTTTTTAGAATAAATTTCAGAGGCAATTCGAAAATAATAAAATTGATATGAAGGTATATTATCGGACGCGATATATTGTTTTATTGAGTTCTCCGTAACTTTTAAATAATTTCATTGCTATTCCTTTCTTAAGGTCTCTGCTTGATGTGGCTGAGGATATGTCTTTAAAAATATTCATATAGTCTTTACGACTGAATTCTTTTAACCCTAGATTTAAAAAGTATTCGAGCCGATCTACATCTTTAAATGTTCTATTGTTATATGATAACAACTGAGCGAGAGATGTCTCAATTACTCCAAGCATGTATTCGATGAATGGCGTTGATTTTCCAGACTTATCACTCAATGAAAGAGCTTTGTAATATTCTTTTTGTGTTTCACTAATCAAGGTTTCAAAAGGCAAGAATTCAAAGACGGGATATTCGTTAAGTAATATCACCGTTTGCCATAGTCTCCCCATTCTACCATTGCCATCAATGAATGGATGAATGAACTCCATTTCATAATGAAATACACAGCTTTTTATTAAAGTTAGTTCTTCATCATTTTTTAAATAATCGAAGAGGTCTTTCATTAAATGAGGAACATTTTTGAATGGTGGTGCAATATGTTGGATTTTGTTCCCTTTGGCAATTCCGACACTTTGGTTTCTATATTTTCCTTCATTTTTAATCAGCCCTTTCATCAATTTTGCATGGGCTTTCAAGAAATCTTTTTCCGAATTAAGCTTGTAGTGCGTGATTTCATCATAGACGCTGATTGCATTAAGCACTTCCAGAACATCTTTCTTAGGACCAATCACTTTTTTGTTTTCAATCAGTGCGGTAATTTGTTCTTCAGTCAATGTGTTGCCTTCAATCTGTAATGAAGACTGAATGGTTTTAATCCTATTTTGCTTTCGAAGTTGAGGTGATTGCTTACTCAGGTAGTGTGCATTAACCTCTCCAATCTTCTCAGATATTGAAGCGATAAGCTTTAGAATCTTGGGCGTAATATCATAAGGCGGCTTCATTGATAGTATCATTTGATATTATCAAAGATAGTGTTTTTTTGATAGAATGAACGAAGAGTTAGAGAGTTTAGGAGTTGAGGAGTTGGGGAGTTGAGGAGTAATTAAAACTGTTTCAATGCTTCATTGCTTCAATGTTTAAATGATTAACTGAATTTAAAAAACTTAGTTAAAAAGTCTCCTTCTACTTATCCTCTTTGCTAAATGATACATTGAGAACATATGTTGGATTGGTATTGTTGTCGGGGATATAATCTATCTGTGAGGCTGAAACTCTGCAGTAAGGTTCAAAGTGGACGAATATTTTACCGACTCTTTTTTGAGTTCCTTTCTCCTCAAAACAGGTTTGGTTGAAATATGCGTGCTTTTGAAAATGAGAATATCGATGTGAGATGTTATCTCGTATTCTAGTTTCCTTAACTATTTCGTATTCTTCAAATTCGGTAAGGTTTCTGTTTGATAAAATGATTTTTTTTTTCGGTTCTACGAAAGAATTTAAGTTATTTTAATTTAGAGTGTCAACACAATATCTGAATTGGCTTTCTTGATATTATCGTCCAAAGATCTATTTTGTAGCTTTTTCTTTTGTTGTTTATGAATAGTGACTTTTTGGTTTGAGGGTTTCGAAGTGCTCCCCGGTAACGTTTGGCAGCTTTGGGATTTGCTGGCGTTATATCTCTATACATACCCTCTATTATTGTGAAATACAAAGACAATAATTCAAGTTAACGGTTTTTCAATTACGAGAAAGGAACTTTTAAGAAGGAGCGCATTAGGAATTGTTAAAGTACCTCCGTTTGGTGTTTTGATGAATACAAAAAAATAAGTAATATCAATCAACTCGCCCTCAATGTCTTTTCCTTCGTGTGTTACAGCAATAGTGTCGCCGACTTTTATAGGATGCTGAAAAAAAAGTATCAAGCAAGCAGTTATGTTGGAAAGTATAGACATTTCTGCAAAAAGTGCAACCCCAAACACAGTCAGAAGAGAACTCGCTACCACTAATACGTTTTCTTGTTTTACGCTCCAAATAACTACTATTATTACAATAAGCACTACAACTAATATGAGATTTATTAATTTCAAAATATCATTCTTTTCTGAATTTTTGAAGAATGATTTCATAATTTTAAGTTTAACAAAATACCTTAGTGTTAATTTTGAAATTAAGAAAATTAGTAAAGCAATAATGCTTTCAAAAATTTGAATTTTGTACGTTTCCATATGCTCTTTTAATTACTAGTTTTTTCTCTTTCTTGCCCAATTCTGTTAACGGTTTCATATAGTAAAGTCGCATTAACCAATAACCGATCAAGCTCTTGTTCAAAAAATGTTTCAGTATGTTCGTTCCACTTTTTTGGCGTACTATTTAACTCTCTAAAACTATTTGAAAGTGTAGCAATGTATTCTTTTTTCTGTGGCGCATCATTAATGAATATAGGAGGATATAAATCATACATGAGCATCCAGTTTTTAGCAATTCTCGTTACTCGTCCATTGCCATCTGAAAAGGGATGAATTCTTATTAATTCGTGATGGAAGTAAATAGCTCTGATAATAGGATTTGTTATACTTTGCATTTGATAGAAGAGCTCTGAAACTAATTGCGGAACAATGTTTTGATCCGGACAAATATGTGCTCCTATTTGTACTAACGTCTGTCTGTAACGGTTTGGGTGAATTGCATTGGTCTCAGGAGAAACCAAACGGAGTAGTTGAAAAAGTTGTATTTCTCTTTCAAAATTATTGTGTGTTATTATCTCCTCAATCACAAAGTCAAGCGATATTTTCAAGTTCTTTAAATATTCTTCTGCTTCCTCTTCGTTTTGAGCTTCCATTTGAGCGTTTTTCAGGCTAAGAAGCTCCTGTAGTTCTTGAACACTGGCTAAATAGGTATCTAAAAGGTCATCATCTAAATGATGTCGACTGTATATAATTAGTCTATAAATCGACTTTACTAAATGATCGATTTTATCAATTTTTACTAGATTAATTTTTATTTCTTTGACGGGTAGTAATTCCATTTTTATATCTGAATTTATTCGGCGGTTTGTGTTCTGTTGCAATTACAATTAACGGTTTCTGATTTGGCGAAGATGGCGATTTTCGGCAAAAATGAAGTTGCCGCTTACTAAGTTTTGCCAAACCGTAGATTGGGCTAAGAAGCAGTGAAACGGTGAAGTAGTTGATGGGATTGGGGATTGGAGAAATATTCTTTGGGGCCGTGGCTTGGGCGCTAGGGATAGTAGTGGAAAGCCCGGAGTGGAGCGCAGCGTAGCGAGGACTTGGAACGGATAGCCCGGACCGTTAGGTAGCGCAAAAAAAAACGCCCTCATCATTGACGAGGGCGTTTCTAGTATTTAAGATTTGACTCTTAGTATCTGTATGCGTCGTTCTTGAACGGACCGTCTACTTGTACTCCGATGTACTCAGCTTGAGATGGTGTCAAAATATCCAACTCTACACCGATTTTCTCGAGGTGCAACATTGCTACCTTCTCATCCAAATGCTTTGGAAGAACGTAAACTTTGTTTTCGTAGTTCTTGTAGTTCGCCCACAATTCCAACTGTGCAAGAGTTTGGTTAGTGAATGAGTTACTCATCACGAATGATGGGTGACCTGTAGCACAACCAAGATTCACCAGACGTCCTTCTGCAAGAACGATGATGTCTTTGCCTTCGATAGTGTACTTATCAACCTGTGGCTTGATAGTATCCATTGTGTTTCCGTAGTTGTCGTTCAACCAAGCCATATCGATTTCGTTATCGAAGTGACCGATGTTGCAAACAACTGCATTGTGCTTCATCGCACGGAAGTGACGCTCAACGATGATATTGAAGTTACCAGTTGCAGTAACTACGATATCTGCTTCTTTAATTGCAGTATCCATCTTCTTTACTTCATAACCTTCCATTGCAGCTTGAAGCGCGCAGATTGGGTCAATTTCAGTGACGATTACACGAACACCAGCATTGCGAAGTGAATCAGCAGAACCTTTTCCAACGTCGCCATAACCAGCAACAACAGCTACTTTACCAGCCATCATCAAATCTGTAGCACGACGAAGTGCATCAACTAATGATTCACGACAACCGTATTTGTTATCGAATTTGCTCTTAGTAACGCTATCGTTGATGTTGATCGCAGGAAGAAGGAGTGTACCGTTCTTCTCACGCTCATACAAACGAAGTACGCCTGTAGTAGTCTCTTCAGAGATACCACGGATATTTGCAACGAGTTCTGGGTATTTGTCAAACACCATGTTTGTCAAGTCACCACCGTCATCCAAAATCATGTTTAAGGGTTGGCTGTCTGGGAATGCGTGAAGCGTTTGCTCGATGCACCAGTCAAACTCTTCAGCATTCATGCCTTTCCAAGCAAATACTGGGATACCAGCAGCAGCAATAGCAGCAGCAGCGTGATCCTGAGTTGAGAAAATGTTGCAAGAGCTCCAAGATACATCAGCACCTAGTTCTACAAGGGTTTCAATCAAAACCGCTGTTTGAATAGTCATGTGAAGACAACCCGCAACGCGAGCGCCCTTCAATGGCTTCGATGGTCCGTACTCTTTACGGAGTGACATCAAACCTGGCATTTCTGCTTCAGCAAGTTTGATCTCTTTACGGCCCCATTCCGCGAGGCTCATGTCTTTCACTTTGTAATTCATCACTTTGGCAGTGGTTGCAGTACTCATTTTATTCTATTAAAATTAAATAATCGTTTGAAAACGAGGTGCAAAGGTACGAAAAATCTTGATTTGCACGTTCGTAACTTTAACCATACACTTGCGCCCACTCAATTGTTCAAATGCCGCTGCTTATTTACCAAAGTAATCTAACCAATACAGGCCGCCTCTTGGTCTGGAAAACCACCGAAAACCTCGGTGAATTGGAGGCTATGATCAAATGGACGGATGATTTGGCGGGGCAGTATGAGATGGTGAGGCTGGAGAAACGAAAGAGGGAATGGCTGACCGCACGTATTTTATTACAACTTATCCTCCCCGGGGCGCACCTCCAATTTGCCTCGACAGGCAAGCCTTATCTGAATGGCAATCGATATATCTCGATTTCTCATTGTGGAGACCTTGCGGGAATTGTGGTGGCTGACCATGAAGTAGGACTGGATATTCAAGGGACGGATGAGAAACTTGAAAAGATCGCAGCTCGTTTTTGCCACCCCAAGGAATTAACCCGTGCCATGGAGCAATCGGATTATCTAGAATACATCACGATGATTTGGAGTGCTAAGGAGGCGGTGTTTAAATTTTTTGGAGAACAAGTGACCTTTAATGAGGACATGGTCATTCGACCCTTCTTACTGACTCAAGAGGAATTGATTTGCGACTACGCTGGAGTCCATGGTGAGCGCTTATTTCAATTGCAGCACATTCAAATGCGAGGTTATCACATCGTGATGACAGTGGGAGGTTAGATTTGTACAAGTTCGTTTTTAATCGCGAAGAGTACCAGTCCTATTCTGCTTCTCATATTTAATTTTTCAAATAATGACTCTCGATATCCGTCGACGGTGCGCGGACTTACATTCATTTTATCAGCGATTTCTTTATAGCTTAAATCGGTGCAAGACCATTGCAAAAATTCTTGTTCGCGGGGAGTGATGTGTTCTTTTTCGAAAATGGTCTGTGTCGATTTTTCATGATCCAAAGAATTGATGATGCTGCCCGTTACTCGCTCAGTGTAGTGGTATCCTTTTTCATACACCTCATCAATGGCCAATTGGAGTTCTGCTGGCGTCGCACCTTTCAGGATGTATCCGCGTGCACCTGCTTTGATCATTCGGATGATGGATAAATCATCATCATTCATGGTCAATGCAAGTACTTTGATATCTGGGAAATTTTCGGTGAGGTATGTGGTGACTTCTACGCCATCCATTTCGGGCATCGCATAATCCATGAGCACTACATCCGGCTCTACTTCTGGGAGATGCGCAATGAGTTCTTCGCCATTATCGGTATCCAATACACAATCATATCCCAATTCTTCGAGGATGGCAACAAGCCCCTTTCTAACGAGGGTATGGTCATCAGTGAGTGCTAGCTTGATCATTGTTTTGTGATTTAAGAAGAAAAATAATCGTAGTGCCTTTATTAGGCGAAGATGTAATTTGAATGTTTCCTTTTAATAGTGCAATGCGTTGACGAATGCTACGTAATCCAATGCTCTCGGAGATCGTAAATGAATCGAACCCTTTTCCATTGTCTTTGATTTGAACGGTATAGTGTGCTGCTGATTCATCCACTTCTACGGTAATTTCTGTAGCATTAGCATGTTTGATAATGTTGCTCAATGCCTCTTGAATGCAGCGAAATAGAATCAATTCTTCTTTGCTGGTGAGCGAATATTCGCCTTCGTATTGGTGTTCTAAGAATTTAGTACTGCAAGTATTGGTGTCTTGAATTAATTTTAATTCTCGTTTAATACCTGCATGTAATCCAAGATCGAGTTGATAAGAGTCGTTGAGTGATTTGCTTAGATCGCGAATATCTTGAAGCGATTGTTGAATGAGGTATTTGCTATTGTCGAGTGTGTCAGGAGTGAGCGGTTTGGTATTTAATTGCATCGAAGCAAGAGCCATTTTTTGTCCGATATTATCATGGATTTCTTGAGATAATCTGCGGAGGGTAATTTCAGTCATTTCAATTTGTGCTTTCGCGCTTTCATTTTGAAATGCTAAGTGCATTTGAGTTTTTTCAAATTCAAATTCTGCTTGACGCTTTTTGTATTGCACTACGAAAAGGACGATGAATAGGCATATCGAGAAGAACACTAAAAAGCTGGATACAACAAGTGTATTAAAGTCTTGCTGGGATTGAAGTAGATGGATAGTAGCGATCAAGGTAGAGCACATAAGCGAGTCCAAGATAATATAAAATACCTAGAATACTATGCACATCAGTGAAGGGGCCGATTTCAATGTTAAGTCTAATCATTGTATCAAAAGCACCAATATAAACTAAGCTTACAGTCCAATAAATTAGATTAAAACTAATGTATAGAAATAGACTCGATTTTTTAAGTCTTTCTTGGTTTGGAAAAAGGAGCATTTGGTAGAATCCCAGCATGGTGCATAAGATCAAAAATGAGCTTGCCACAAAGATTTGAGTTGAGGGAAATGATGCACTTGATTCAAACGTGAATATGCCCAATATTGAAAGAATCACTAAAAGACCGATTGACAGTAATGAAACAATCTTGAGGATTTTGATTTTACTAATAAAATAATACGACAGATAGTAAAGAGAGAAGGCCGTGAGGGTATAGGCTCTGTAAATATGCGGCGTAGTATCTGCCGTTACATCGGAGAAATGAATGAAAGACTCTTCTAAAAAGGTTATGGCTATCAGAGCGCCAACCAATTTGAAAGGAGTGCTCAGATGTTTCCATCTGAGCACTCCAATCACAGAACCCAATAGTAGAATAGTTAAGTATATGTATGTTTCTAAATACATTAACAGTATTTCGGACAAGGGCGATGATACTCAATTCCCATGGTGTCATTTGGATTAGGTGGTATGATTTCTCTTCCGTTTCTATCTAGTGGAGTAATAACAATTGTTTTACCGAAGAAGTCATAAGATTCTGACTCTATGGTTTCAGCGAGATGTAATCGGATACCTGAAATATGTGCATTTGACGGATTGGATTCTATGACTCCCATTAGACCTAAAATAGATCGTCTATCAACTTCCCAGCTTTTGACATTATACAGCTCGTAATTTCCATGTGTTGTCTTAAATGATACTGTCATATCTCCATTTCTGTGGGCAGCTGAATTTATATAATTCGAAATAGCATTTTCTGCTTTTATTCGAGTAATTGGATCTGAAACAAGCTTTTTTCCGATGAAATTACTTGATTGGCTAAATATAAATTCACTGTTACTATTGGCAGTTTTGCGGGCGATTAAATAGCCAATTAAAATTCCTAAGATTAGCAGTGTAAGGTAGATGAAGTAAGTAATCATAGTGTTAAGGTTTTATTTGAGGTTTGCTGCACAAAGAAAGGAGAAGTAGCAATACTAAAATAGGGTATTTTTACCCCATATGAATATTGGGCTAAAGCTTTTGGTGACATGTATCGCGATTGCTGCTATTGCAGGAACTTCGTCTGCATTGTTTCTTTCGGTGCTTGATCTAGTAACAAGTATTAGAGTTCAGCACATTGAACTCTTGTTATTGTTGCCACTGGCTGGATTGCTGATCACTTATATCTATAAGCGATGGGATAAAGAAGAGGACGGAATAGGCCCAAAATCATTTTTGCTCATACTATTTGGCACTTGGATTACTCATCTATTTGGCGGCAGTGCCGGTCGAGAGGGAACCGCAGTGCAAATGGGGAAATCTGTCGCGCATCAGTGGAAGTCTTGGGACGCATGGTGGAAGGATCAAGGAGAGTTTTTATCAATGCTTGGTATCAGTGCGGGATTCGCAGCAGTTTTCGGAACGCCACTCGCCGGAGCGGTCTATGCCATCGAACACGGCCGCAGAAATAAACATACACCGCCATTACAAATCATTGCTGCGGCATTTACTGCAGTGGCCGCCGACTTAGTATGTTCGCTCTGGGGAATAGAACACACCATCTATCAAGTGAATCCATTCACGGACTGGTCGCTCATTGCCGTGGTATTCTTTTTTTTATTGGGAGTGTTCTTCATGCAGGTCGCATATATCTATCGCGCGTTGCTGAATCATTTCAAGGAGACCCTAAATTATTTTTTTAAAAATAGTTATGTCGCCATTTTCATTGCTGCGATTCTGATCGTGTTCACGGTATTAATGCTCAATGATGCACGCCACATAGGACTTGGCATACCATACATTCAATCAGCATTTCATACAGCGAGTCCCATTCAAGATGGTTGGATAAAATTATTGCTCACTGCGTTGACACTCGCTGCAGGATTTAAAGGAGGAGAAGTCACACCATTATTTTACATCGGTGCCACTATAGGCAGCGCAGCTTCACTATTCTTCCCCGTCGATATATCCGTGCTTGCATCCATCGGATTCATACTCGTATTCGCCGCAGTATCCCAAGCTCCCATCGCATGTTTCCTGTTAGCCATCGAGCTCTTCGGATTCCAAGGCGCTCTGCCAGTAGGAGTTGCGTTGATGGCGGTGGCGGGATTACAATTCGAAATTCTTGATGAGGGCGTTCCACGGATTGGGACCGCCCCTCGACTACACTCCGCTGATGCTTCGTTTCGCTCGGGGAACGAGGTGTTTCACACGGATGGGAAAAAACCAAAAAGTTAAAAGCCACAGGCTTTTAACTTTTTGGTTTTTTCCCATTTATCAAAGCGACATCGTTCCCTGAGCGCAGTTCAAAATGAGCGGAGCGTAAATTTTGAACGGAGTCGAAGGGCGCTGCCAATCCGAGGAGCGCACAAGCCCCAAACCCCAAACCCCAAACCCCAACCCCCCACTACCACAAAAAAGGTATTTTAATCTTAGTGGCGGGGAATACCATTTTTGTGGTAGGACTTGAGTGATCAATGTACTTGTTATTTGCGTTGTCAATAATCAATCTAAATAACATGATCATGAAAAAATATTTACCGAGCGTTCATTCGGTTTTCGTTGCAGCTATTCTACTGATCTCAATTACTTCGCCAGCGCAGATGGTGCAGGATGTTGTGTCTCAAGGGGCTGGATATGCCAATCAGGTGTGGTATTCTATGGAAAATGGTGAGATGGTATCGGCGCCGAAAACAGAGTGGGATATCGCGTTTAGCATCGGAACATTTTCTTCTTCTATACATATCAATGCAGCGAGTGGAAACATTGCTAAGGTGTATCCGAACGGTACCATTAATGATTGGGAATCAGTGGATGTAAGTGGTTTTGATGGTTGGCCAACGCTCAACAACAGTGCTACATCGTGGGAGCTTGGCGCGTTTGATCAAAACAACAGCGGCTCTTCTCTGGACTTCGGTTGGGGAATGTATAATCCTGTAACGCACTTTGTGACGGGCGATAGTATTTATATCGTTCAAACAACGGCGGGTGAGCTCAAGAAATTGAAGCTGGTAAATCTCACGCTCGCGGGCGTTTACAATTTTGAAATAGCTGATATCAACGGGGATAACACTCAAGTGTTGGCGCTTGATAAGGGGGATTATGAAGGAAAAGTGTTCGGATATTATTCGATTATTAATAATGAGTTTTTAGATCGTGAGCCAGCGTCAACATCATGGGATTTGCTCTTCACCCAGTACACTGACTATGTGCCTTCTGCTTACACTGTTGCTGGTGTCCTTCATCATCCTGATGTGACGGTGATTCAAGCGGATGGCGTGGATCAGGAATCATTTGAAGATTACTCACAATATACTTTTTCAGAAGAAATAAATACCATCGGATATGACTGGAAAACCTTTACTGGAATGGGCTTCGAAGTGTCGAGCGATGTGGTCTACTTCGTTCAAGAACAAGATGGTGATGTATGGAAAATAGTATTCACAGGATTCGGCGGTAGCTCGAACGGTGATTATATGTTTAACAAAGAAAAGTTAGGCGTGTCTAACATTTCTGAATTAGACGCGGCTCAGATAGTTGGTGTATATCCTAACCCTACGGATGAACTCGTTCAAGTGATTATCAATTCGAATACGAATAACAACGCGCTATATCAAATCTATGATTTGCAAGGCAGAATGGTGTTGCAAAATAATTTGAATGTTAGTGCTCAACTTCAAACAAAAAGTATTGATGTATCGGCCTTGAACGCCGGTTTGTATGTCCTTTCTCTTCAATCAAACGGTTCGATTTTACAGCATAAATTCCAAGTAAAGTAATGTATAGGCTAATCATTTTATTTCTCTTCACAATGGTGTTTTTTTCTTGTGAAGATGGCGCTCCGCAAGCTGAGCAAAAAACAGCGCAGCCCCGTGTTGTTTCCTTAAGTGGATCTATCACTGAAACATTGTTTATGTTAGGCTGGGGGGATAAATTGGTGGGAGTGGATGTAACTTCAACTTATCCTAGGGTTGTAACAAAACTGCCCACCCTTGGCCATGCGCGTTCTATTCAAACGGAGGCTGTTTTAGCATTAAATCCTACCCATATTTTTCTGGTGAAAGATGAAGTAAATCCTGAGTTGATTTCAAAATGGAAAAGTGCGGGTGTTTCGGTAATTGAGATATCTAAAGAATATTCTATTGAGGGGAGTAAGAATTCGATTTCAGAGATAGCGAGAGCATTGAATGAAGAGGAAGAGTCGAAAGAGTTGATAGCAGATATTGAATTACAATACCGAACATTAAAGGATACAATGACAGATGTTCGTGTGTTGTTTATCTACGCTCGAGGCGGCGGAAACCTTATGGTATCTGGCACCAATACACCTGTAGCAAATATGATTCATTTGGCAGGTGCGCAAAATGCTATCACTGAGTTTGAGGATTACAAACCTCTCTCTATTGAATATTTGATTAAATCTAAGCCACAAGTAATTCTCATGTTCGATACAGGTTTTGATGCAATTGGTGGATTGGATGGTTTAGAAAAAATTCCTGGAGTTGCAGAAACAGATGCTTATAAAAATAAGCGGATCGTTAGGATGGATGGTCAATTGCTTTCGGGCTTTGGACCTCGCGTAGTGGATGGTATTTCGGAATTAAGAACGAGATTATTTCTAAAGAATTGAAATCAACTTTTGGGTTGGTGATGACGTTCGTTGTTTTAGCTGTCATCATCGTATGGGCTTTCACTGAAGGCGCGTATCCAGTTGAGTGGAATGATGTGATGAGTGCTGTTTTGGGAAAAAATGAAAGTGCGTTTGTGCTTTTTGAAATTCGAATGCCTCGTGTGATAGGTGCCGCAGCTGTAGGAGCCATACTCGGAATGTCGGGGTTGTCGCTACAAGCGATGATGCGAAATGATTTGGCTGAGCCGTCGCTCCTTGGTATTTCTTCGGGAGCGGCACTGATGGCCGGTATTGCGATCATTATCATGCCGATCATTCAACTGACTTCATCGACTGATATGAGAGGAATGTTGATGGCACTGTTTGCTTTTATAGGTGCACTTAGTGCAGTTTTTGCAGTACAACGGCTATCGCGCATTCAACACCGTGTTGATGTACAACAGTTGATACTTACTGGTGTGGCGATAAATGCTATTTGTGGTGCAGGCGCTGGAGTGCTTTCTTATTTGAGCAACGACGAACAACTGCGTTCGATTACATTTTGGACCCTAGGAAGTTTTGGTGGACTCAATCAATTTAAAGTTTTTGTCCTCTTGTGTTTGGCTTTCCTTCTATTCATTTCCATGCGATGGAATGCAAAGCAATTAAACTTGATGACATTGGGCGAATATGAGGCAATGCACCTTGGTGTTTCGGTTGAAAAATTAAAGCGACGCATGATCTTGTTGGTAAGCTTGTGCGTTGGTGTCGCGGTTGCCTTTTGCGGAATCATAGGGTTTATCGGCTTGGTGATTCCGCATATTGTTCGCCTATTAGTTGGAAGCAATCATGAATGGACTGTGCCCTATGTAGCATTGATTGGAGCGATCGTTATGGTGCTCGCAGATATGATATCAAGAACAGTGGTGTTGCCTTCTGAATTGCCCGTGGGAATTGTAACAGCGATGATGGGCGCACCATTTTTTATCCATCTACTTAGAAAAAATCAAAGGAGGAATCAGATATGTTAACTGTTTCAAACTTGTCATATCGCGTAAATGGAAGAGCATTGATCAACAATGTGTCATTTAGTATTCAACCAGGAAAGTTGGTGGGAATCATTGGTGCCAATGGAGCTGGTAAATCAACTTTAATGAAGTTGCTGAGCATGGAGCTCTTGCCAACGAATGGATGCGTGACATGGAATGATCGATGCATCCAGAGTTATGCTGTGGAAGATTTAGCAAGAGTGCGCGCAGCGCTTCGTCAATCAAGTGCCACAGCACATCAATTTAATGTGCAAGAAGTGGTCATGATGGGAAGATATCCTCATTTTAAATCTCGCCCACAATTGAACGATTCCATTATTGTGGAAGATGAATTGGATATGGCAGAACTGGATCATTTGGCCTTTCAACCTTATCAGCAATTATCTGGAGGAGAACAACAACGTGTATCAATGAGCAGAACGCTCGTTCAGTTGAAGGATATGAATGGAGTTAGACAAGCAAAATGTTTGTTGTTAGACGAACCATTGAATCATTTAGATATCAAGTATGCGCATGATTTGCTGAGTCGGGTAGTATCATTCGTCGATCAAGGAAACACAGCGGTAGTGGTATTACACGACATTCAAAAGGCCGCACATTTTTGCGATGAAGTAATTGTACTTAATGGTGGAGAGGTGTACTCAGAGGGCACGCCTGATAAGGTTTTTACAAAAAAAATGATGAAGGACTGTTTTGATGTTGAAGCGGAAATCATACCATTCAAAGATCAACTGATCATACATGTCGCATCGGAATTGTCACGAACTATTTAAAGAGATATAATCATGGAACTAATGGAGAAAACATTGAAAGAACGCTGGGCGGATCTTTTGAAAGAACAACCAAAAACGCGCATCAGAAATGCAGCCGAACTTTTGGGAGCAACAGAATTGGAGTTGCTTACAACACGAGGTGAAGATGAGGTAGTATTTTTAAAACCATCCTTTATAGAAATATTAAAGAGCATTAGCTCTCTTGGTCATGTGATGGCCCTAACCCGCAATGATAGCGTGGTTCATGAAGTGAAGGGAGAATATGACAAGCCAGAATTTAATGGTCCAATGGTGGGAATGTTTCTGGGAGAATGGATTGATCTCAGAATTTTCTTCAGTGTTTGGAAATATGCTTTGGCAGTTTCTGAAGGCGATCGTAAGAGTATCCAGTTTTTTGATAAAAGTGGAAATGCGATTCATAAAATCTATTTGACAGAGCAATCCAATGAAAGTGCTTACCAAGAATTGGTGAGTTCATTTAAATCGAATGATCGTTCGGTTGTGTTGGAAGATGTAGCTGCTGCTCCTGTTTTTTCAAATCCTGAAAGTGTTGACACGACTGACTTCAAGCAAGGATGGTTGGGAATGAAAGATACTCATGAGTTTTTTGGATTGGTAAAAAAACACAATCTCTCTCGTCAAGATGCGCTGCGAAATGCGCCAGAAGGTGAGTTTGCTGTTGCTGTGAAGTCTGAAGCGGTTGCTGCAATGCTCAAAGCTTGTTCAGATAAAAAAGTTCCGATCATGTCGTTCGTCGGAAATCATGGAATAATTCAAATTTTTTCTGGTGAAATAAATCGCATCATCGAAATGGATGAGTGGTTGAATGTTATGGATCCTCGATTTAATCTACACATTAAATCTGAATCGCTTGCGGAGGTATGGGTCGTTAGAAAACCGTCAGTTGATGGAATCGTTACATCCTTGGAGTGCTTTGATTCAAAAGGTGAATTGATTGTTCAATTTTTTGGAGAAAGAAAACCAGGTATTCCTGAATTAGAAGGTTGGAGAGAAATCGTTAGAAATATTCAAGATGCAAGTAAAGTGTAGTTTTCTTGTGTTTGTGTTTTGCAGTCTGTTCTCGCTCATGCGAGGACAGACTGAACTTGTTTTTGTAGATAGTCATGACAGTTTGCCGTTGCCCGGTGTTGTAATTAAATTGCCTAATTACGGGACAATCAATGCCGATGCGGAGGGTAAAGTAATGGTGCCAGCACTCTGCTTTCAGGATAAGGATTCACTGCTTCTCGAGTTGCGATTGGTGGGCTATGAAACGCGTCCGGTTTATATTCAAAAAGGGAGGAATGTTATTGGATTGATGTCGAGAGACAATACGATGAATGCTGTGGTGATTACAGCGCAGCACGATGCAGTGCGCGCAGATCAGAGCATTCATCGTATGCGTGTAATTGATCGCAAAAGAATTGATCAACTCGCTGCTATAAATCTTGAAGACGTTTTAGTCCAGGAAATGAATATTCGAATCGGACAAGATGCGATTCTCGGAAGTTCGTTGACCATTCAAGGAATGAGTGGGTCAAATGTGAAGATTCTGATGGATGGTGTACCTGTGATTGGAAGGACAGATGGCAATATTGATTTGCGTCAAATTAACTTAGCAAATGTGGAGCGCATAGAAGTTGTACAAGGCCCACTCAGTGTTCAGTTTGGAAGTGATGCTATTGCCGGTACCATCAATATCATCACCAAGAAAGAAGGAAGATCGAAGTGGGATGTGCTGGCTAAAAGTTATGCTGAATCGGTGGGTACGTTCAATAATCAGTTGAGTGTGCAACGCAATTTTCAGTTCGGATATGTAGCGTTGGATAGATTCAGAAATCAATTTGATGGATGGATAGCTGGCGAAGAATGGCAATCTACTTTCAAAGATTGGATTGCTGATAGCGGTCGTGTTCGTTCTTGGAAGCCACGCTTGCAGCATGGTATGACTGCGCGCGCGGGCTGGAATAAGAAGGGTTGGCGAGTGGATGCGGCCTATCAATTATTTGATGAACTTATCATTAATCGGGGCGTCCCTCGTGCTCCATTCGGTGAAAGCGCATTTGATGATACTTATCATACATCAAGGAATGATGCTCGTTTGACATTGATCAAAAAGTGGAATGAGCGATGGGAAAGCAATCAGGTGTTTGGATATAATCAATACAAGAGAAGAAAGAATTCATACGTTACCGATTTGACTACATTGGATCAAACGCTTGTAACGCAAGAGGGATCTCAAGATACAGCGCGTTTTGATTTATGGATGTCGCGTGGGGCTGTATACTATAATTCCAAGAATAAAAAATGGAGTACAGAATTGGGCTACGATGTGTCTTATGAAACGACTATCGGAAGAAGAATTGCAGACCAAGAGCAATCGATTCTGGATGGTGCAATTTTCGCATCGGCTATGTATCACTTCAATACACATTGGACATTGAAACCAGGATTGCGCGCGGGCTACAATAGTGCTTATGAAATGCCGATCATTCCATCTTTGCAAATGATGTGGAATAGTGGGTGGTGGTCATGGAGAGCTTCATACGCCAATGGTTTTAGAGCTCCAGCTTTGAAAGAGTTGTATTTCTTTTTTGTGGATGTCAATCATAATATTCAAGGAAGTCAAGATCTTGCTGCTGAGCGAAGCCATCAATTTCAAACATCACTTTCCAAGAAAACAGAATGGAAAAATTGGTTTGGAAAAACGGAGATGTTGTTGTTCTATAACCGCATTCAAAATTTGATTTCACTCGCTCAAGTGGATGCGACACTCTATTCGTATGTCAACATCGGTCGATTTGAAACGGCAGGATATAATGTCGAGCAAACCATCTACAAGGATAATTGGAAAGGTACTATTGCTTACGGCGGAAATATACGAGAGAGCAGCGATTACAATGGCTCACTCTACACGCAAGAGGGGAGTGCTTCGCTAGGCTGGTATACCGATTCACGTACTTGGAATGTGCAGGCTTTCGCAAGATGGCTCGGTGGGAATCCCAATTTTATGTTAGATCAAAATGACGAAGTAGCGTTGGTTCGTGGTGAAGGTTACAGCATGATTGACGCAAATGTTCAACGCTATTTTCTTGATAAAGCTTTGAGTTTATCTGTAGGAGTGAAGAATGCGCTAGATGTTCAGGCGGTAAACCTTGCTGCTGGCGGAGGCGCTCACTCTGGCGGTGCGGGTCAATCGCTCGTTGCGATGGGTCGGTATTATTTTGTTTCTCTGCAATACAATTTTAAGAAATGAGAATTTTTCTGATAGTTCTTTTTATAGCCATTTTCTTTTCATCTTGTTGGAAAGAGGAAATTCCTATTGATAAGGCAGCGCGCAGAGGCACTACTTATCAAACTATTGAGATGGGTAGCTCATACAGTGATGTTGTCTGGTTTGATTTATCAGAAGGGCTTGTCGTGAAGACCATGCAAAAAGATGCCTGGGAGTTATTGATTTCGAGAAAGGATGGATTGTATCACATGCAATTGAACACAGCGCTTTTCGGACAAGCGGCACGCACTGAGAGTTCAGATTGGACAGCCGTAATGAGTGAGTCTGGCCTCGCATTTAAGAGCGATGCACCATCGGGTGGGATAGATAGTTTGAGCATTGGAGATTGGATACGCGAGGAAAAAATTTGGCTGCTCGATAGAGGATACAATACACAAGGATTACCCTATTCAAAATTGAAGATACGTTGTTATGATTTTCAGGAAAATGGATTCACCATAGAATATGGCGCAGTGAATTCCGCGCAAGGTGAAACGATGTTTATCCCCATTTCTGAAGGAGATCTAGGATTAGGAATAACATTAAGTTCTGACGAAATCATTCAGGTTTATCCAAGTGAATGGGATCTGTGCTTTACGCAGTACGTTCATTTATTTTATGATCCATATACCCCATATCTAGTATCAGGGGTTCTCATTAATGACAAAGCGGGAGTTCGCGCACAACGTCTACTGCAGGCTTATGATGATGTTGACTTTAATGCTATTCAGGAAAATAATTACAGCGCTTACAGTAATGTCATCGGATATGATTGGAAATTTTTCGATCTCGATGCAGGGCAGTACACGGTCTATCCGGAATATGTTTACGCCATAAAAACGGCGGATGAAAGGGTTTACAAGCTTCATTTCCTGGATTTCTACAACAGCCAAGGCGAGCGAGGCTACCCGATGTTCGCCTATGGCGAGTAATGTACCCGTCACCGCAGGTACGTGTCACCGCAGGTACTATGCTACGAATATTTGTTGGGCGAATTTGGCGGTGACTAGGGCTTTTTTTCCGTTGATTTCTAGTTCGTGCGAATCGTCGAAAGCGTGTCTTTGGATTACTTTGATTTTTGCGCCGATTTTACATCCCACTTTGTCCACATATTGCAAGAATTCAGCGTGATCATCATTAACTCCCATCACTATATGCGTGGTCTTAAGAGCGGCCTCAGCGAGTGTTATCCGTGGTTTTACTTTTAGTTCTCCTTTTGAACTTGGAATAGGCTCGCCGTGTGGATCTACGGATGGAAATCCGAGGAGGCGATCTAACTCATCAATGAGTTTTTTGCTTTGAATGTGTTCGAGTTGCTCTGCAACTTCGTGAACTTCATCCCAAGAGAAATGAAGTTTTTCGAAGAGGAATGTTTCCCAAAGTCTGTGCTTTCTGATGACCTCAATGGCGTGTTTTCGTCCGGGAGAGGTGATAGTGATGCGACCGTATTTTTTGTAGTCTACTAATTTTTTCGTCTTCAATTTCTTGAGCATGTCCGTAGCCGTAGCAGGCTTGACTCCTAGAAGCTGCGCTAATTCATTAGTTCCGGCATCTTTTAGACCTTTTTCAATGGTAAGGTGCACAAGTGCTTTCAGGTAATTTTCTTCGGTATTAGATAGCATGGCCACGAATATATGTCATGGCTTCCAAAAGTTAAAAAGTTAGGTTAGTCTAACTTTTATATATTTGCCGCCCAAACTATGTTTTGGTGTAGAATGAAATATCTGATTACTTATATATCGCTGCTTATATTTTCTATAACGTCAATGGCACAGGAGACGCCGCCGCCAGGTTTTCCCAGTGCGGATACCCTTGGGGTGTTGCGCGAGTTAGTGATAAGTGCCACGATGAAACCAATCAGTCGAGAAAACTGTACGGTGCCGGTGGAGATCTATCATTCCTCTTATTTTTCAAAAAATCCAACTCCGAATATTTTTGAGGCATTGGCCAATGTCAATGGTGTGAGGCCTCAGGTAAATTGCAATATTTGTAATACTGGGGATATTCACATCAATGGCCTGGAGGGTCCGTATACGATGATATTGATTGATGGAATGCCTATTGTGTCGGCACTATCTACAGTTTACGGTTTGTCTGGAATTCCGACATCGATGATTGATCGCATTGAGGTGGTGAAAGGTCCGGCCTCCGCGCTTTATGGCAGTGAAGCCGTGGGAGGCTTGATAAATGTGATCACTAAAAAAGTTTCTGAAGCACCATTGCTGTCGCTTGAATCAACAATTAATTCATGGGGAGAATGGAACAATGATGTGATGTTTAAAGTATCACCAATAAAGCGATTGGGAGTGTTGTCTGGAATAAATTATTTCAATTATCAGCAACCACGCGATGATAATGATGATGGTTTTACTGATGTGACATTGCAAGATCGATGGTCTATTTTTCAGAAGTGGTCGTTGCAACGAAAGTCAAATAAACTTTTGCAATGGGGTGCGCGATATGTTTATGAAGATCGATGGGGCGGAGAGCTCGATTGGACGCCTGAATTCAGAGGTGGAGATAGTATTTATGGAGAAAGCATATATACACGGAGGTGGGAAATCATCGGGAATTATGAATTGCCATTTTCAAAGAAAATTCTCTTCTCCTTTTCCTACAATCATCATGATCAGGACAGTCGATATGGAACGATGTCATATATCGCAGACCAAGAGGTGTTGTTTGGTCAGCTTACCTGGGATGAGCAGTATAAAGGCCACGATCTGCTCACGGGTATCGCTTATCGATTTACACGCTATGATGACAATACTCCGGCAACGGAATATGTCACAGATCAAAGTACCATCAATAGAGAATCTCGTATTGTTTTACCAGGACTTTTTGTTCAGGATGAATGGACCTTGAATGAGCGGAATAAAATGCTCTTGGGTTATCGTATCGATAAGAGTAATGAGCATGGTTGGATTCATACACCAAGAATAGGATACAAATGGTCGCGTAACATGCGATCTATATTGCGTTGGAATGCGGGGACAGGATTTAGAAATGTGAATGTTTTTGCCGAAGATCATGCGGCTTTGACGGGTGCACGAACCGTGATTATCCAAGAGGATTTGAAACCAGAAAGAAGTTGGAATTCAAATATCAATTGGATTCAGAAATTATATGGAGATAGATGGAGACTAACTTTGGATGCAAGTGTTTTTTATACCCATTTCACCGATCGAATTTTCACTGATTATGAAAGCAATGTTGATCAAATTCTATATAGAAACATTGCGGGCTATTCGTATAGTCGAGGTGGAAGTTTGAACTTGGATTTAAATATTTCAGCATGGTCATTGAATGCTGGAATCACCGCGATGGATGTGGGAATTCAGGAAGGGGAATTAACCACGAGACCGTTATTGACCGAGCGTTTTTCGGGTACGTTCGCGCTGTCATATGACTGGGTGAAATATCATTTGAAATTTGATTATACAGGAAATGTATATAGCCCTATGTTGTTACCATTGGCAGGCTCGCTAGATCCGCGTCCTGGTCAATCGCCATGGTGGAGTATTCAGAATATACAAGTGAAGTGGACTGGCTCAAAGCGTTGGGAAATTTTTGGTGGCGTAAAGAATATTTTAGATTGGACTCCATGGAAGCACACACCATTTCTGATTGCCCGTTCAAATGATCCATTTGACAAGGAAATAGAGGTGAATAATCCTTATCACTTAAGCTTTGATCCGACTTATGTCTATGGTCCAAATCAAGGGCGTCGTTTTTTCTTCGGATTACGCTATACTTTCTTACATTCGTAGTACAACTACTATTGTCATGAAAGCAAGTTTACTTCTTCCAATTTTTTGCGCAATTACCATTACTTCTTTTTCGCAAGTAAATGATTTAGCGCTCGATAGCTCTACTTATGGCGACTTTGATTTTTATGCCATGGAACACCCAACAGGATTTGAGGAAATGGAGTATTCAAAATATCCAACTCCTCTGGCACCACTGCTTAAGTTTAGTAGTATTTGTCATAATGTGGGAACGGCTATTCAAACAGATGTGCTTTTGAAAGTTCGCGTGCGTAATGCAGAAACAAATGCGGTGCTGCTTAATGCTATTAGTGCAGAAGCTTTTAATATGATGGGAGCTTCCGAATTGGAATTGCGTGCGGGCACTTTTCAAATGCCAAATGAAAATGGAATGTTTGAAGTGACCTATGATGTTCAGCAAGATCAAGTAGATGAGAATCCCGATAACACAAAAGACACACTTTCATTTGAGATCAATGATTATCTCTATGCAAGAGACCGTGGAGGTATGACTTCTGAGTCATTGATTTGGTCGGGGTATACTAGTAGACCTTGTGAAATCGGAAATGTGTTTTATATACCTGAAAGTGGTTTTACATTCGAAGGCGTTGATGTGGGTTTAAGCAATAGCACGCTTTTGCCTTGTGCTGTGTATGCCAAAATTTATCAGATTCAGTTTGGGAAAGGTATCACACTTTCTGAGGTGGCAGCGTCACAACCAATGCTTGTTACCAATGGTATGCTGAATGCATTTGGCGAAGAAAATTTCGCAACGATTCCTTTAGCCGCTCCCGTAAATTTAATTGGTGGAAAGGCTTATCTAGTCGTAGTTGGAAGTAATGATGGTATCGGAGTTATGCGAATGGGTATGTCTCAATTTTCAGAGGACTTTTCCGCATGGACCATTTTTCCTGAGTTTCAGAATGCAACTCAGGAAGCATTCGAGAATAATCGTGTTGCGATGGTTCGATTAAATGTGGATGTACTTTCTTCAGTACAGGAAGTGAGTACATTCAGCACACTATCGATGTTCCCAAGCCCGGGGAAGGATCGAGTGAATCTTACGACAATTAAAGGAAATATTGACGAGTTAAGAATATTCAGTGGAGAAGGTCGAACCATTTTTTCTCAAAAAATAAATTCAAATAGCACGAGTGTTGATACTAAAGATTTGGCAGCAGGTGTATATATTTTTGCGGTATTAACCGACGGGCAGTGGACAAGCCAGAAGTGGGTGAAAGAATAAACTATGAGTATCAAGTCGAAATTGAGTGTACCCATTGCTAAGTGGGCGATAAAGAGGCTGATGAAGTCTTTTTCGGATCCAGTGAGATCACAACAAAAAGTGTTGAAGGAATTGGTGAGAAAGGCTGAGCATACGGCTTTCGGACGAGATCATCATTTTTCGAAAATCCGAAGCTCAAAAGATTTTAGTGCAAACGTTCCTGTGCGAGACTATGAGCAATTGACTGATTACATTCAACGTGTAAAGTCAGGAGAGCGTGATGTATTGTGGCCAGGATTGCCCCTTTATTTTTGTAAAACATCTGGTACAACCTCTGGTACGAAGTATATTCCTTTGACGAAAGATAGTTTGCCAAATCATATAGGTAGCGCGCGCAATGCACTTTTTGCCTACATCGCAGAAACAGGAAATGCAGATTTCGTTTCTGGTAAAATGATTTTTCTTCAGGGAAGTCCCGTTTTGGATCAATTGCCAAGCGGTATTCCGGTGGGTAGATTGAGTGGAATCGTTGCGAATCATGTTCCGAAATATTTGCAAAAGAATCGAATGCCATCCTACGATACCAATTGTATTGAAGATTGGGAAACGAAAGTGAATGCCATTGCGGATGAGACGATCCCTGCGGATATGACCTTGATCAGCGGTATTCCGAGTTGGGTGCAGATGTATTTTGAAGTACTTCTTAAAAGAACAAACCGAACGAACATTCGGGAAATATTTCCAAATTTTAATTTGTTTGTTTATGGCGGCGTAAACTTTGAGCCTTATCGCGCGCGTTTCGAACAATTGATTGGAAAGGCTTTGCCGACAATCGAATTATATCCAGCTAGTGAAGGATTCATCGCATTTCAAAGTTCCCAAAAGGACAATGGCCTGCTTTTGAATGTTGATTCAGGGATTTATTTTGAGTTTATAAAAGCAAATGAGTACTTCCAAGAAAATCCACGTCGGTATCATTTAGGAGAAGTAGAAATAGGAGTGAACTATGCTCTTATCTTAAGTAATAATGCAGGATTGTGGGGCTATAGTATTGGAGACACAGTGAAGTTTGTGTCATTGGATCCGCCGAAAATTCGCGTGACAGGTCGAATTAAACATTATACAAGTGCATTTGGCGAACACGTAATTGGTGAAGAGGTGGACGATGTTATGTCTCATGCTGTGCAGCGATTCAATCTAAAAGTAAACGAGTTCCACTTGGCACCGCAGGTTACGCCCAAAGAAGGTTTGCCCTATCATGAGTGGTTTGTAGAATGGGAGGAAGAGCCAAATAATTTGGAGGAAATCGCACAATACATGGACGATTTAATGGTTGGTAAGAATTCGTATTATAAAGACAACATAAAAGGTGGTGTTATGCGAAGGCTCGTAATAACCAACGTAGCGCGTGGTGGCTTTGCAGAATATATGCGTTCCCAAGGAAAATTGGGTGGCCAGAATAAAATTCCGCGATTGGCCAATGATCGGAAGATTGCGGATTTTTTTTAATTTGAATTCTTACAATTGGAAATAATGAATTTGAAAATATTTCTCTTAATTTTTTCTTTCTTTTTTTTAATTGAGAATTCTGCAAACGCTCAGTTGGCTGTGAATCCGCAGAAATTGAATTTTGGGGATGTGACGAAGGATACCGATATGGTGGTTGATATTATTATAGAAAATAAATCAAGTAAGCCTGATCTGTTGTTGCGCTCTACATTTAGTAA